>CALHVB010000025.1 GCA_938039345.1 uncultured Sediminicola sp. | reverse complement strand
CCTAACCACTACCCTACAGAAGAATTGGTATTTATAGAATCTATAGAAGTAGCTGCTATTAAAGACCCAATGCCAGAGGATGGACCTTGTATATTCACCGGAAAAACAGCGATTTATTATGGTGATGAAGAATACTTTGATGATAAAAAGGGACATGTATTAATGCAAAATCAACCTTTAGCAGTTTGCGATAAAACTGCTGCTGCATTAGCAAAAGAAAACGACCAAATTCATATTAGTGAAAGTACTTGGCATTATAATGGTGGTGGCTGTTGCTAATACCGCTACAAATAATAATTGTAAAACCTTTTTAGCACAAAAAAACTGTGCTAAAAAGGTTTTTTACATTTATGAAGTAAGATATACTTTAAAAGCACGTCAAAAATAAATGTATTACATTAATACTTTTATTCTAACTTTAAGAAATATCTTTTATGAATAAATTATTTTTACTATTTGCTTTCATAGCTATTACCAACTGTAAAAGCAGCTCCCCAAATAATAATGATAATAACAAAACGCCTAAGGTCGTTGTAAATGCGAAGGATTCTATCCGCACGCCCCTTAAAGAACAACAAAAAATAGCAGTTACTAAAAAAATTACGGATACTACAGAAGCTATAAAACCAGTTGCTCCCCTAAAAATAAAAACCGTTGAAAAAAATAGTTCTAAAGAAAAAGCTACAACAACAAAAGACATTAAGATAGCAAAGGAAACGCAAAAAACACTTAAGCTTACAGATTCTATTACAACAGAAATAAAGGAAATTACTAAAAAGCCTATAATAAAAGAGCAAGCAAGAACAATTACAAAAAAGGAAATTGTTGCCAAAAAAGAAACCCATAAAACACAACCCATAATAAACCATTCTGCATGGAATAAATTACTTATACAATATGTATCTAAAGAAGGAAATGTAGATTATGCTAGTTTTAAGAAAAACACAAATGAGTTAAATACATATCTAAATTATTTAGCAAAAAACTCTCCAATGCCTAACTGGACAAAAAATGAAAAGCTTGCATATTATATTAACCTATATAATGCAGCAACAGTAAAGCTCATTTTAGATAATTACCCCACTAAAAGCATTAAAGATTTAAAAAATCCATGGGGTAAAAAAATTGTAAAAATAGGCTCAGAACTTATTTCTTTAGGAGATGTTGAGCATAAAATTTTACGTAAAATGAATGAGCCACGTATTCATTTTGCTATTAACTGCGCTTCTTATTCTTGCCCTAAACTATTAAACAGAGTGTTTCTTGCTGCTACTATGGAGAAACAACTAGAACAGGTTACCAAAGATTTTGTTAATGATATTAGCCGTAATAATATCTCTGAAAATTCTATTGAATTATCAGAAATTTTTAAATGGTACAAAAAAGATTTCACTACCAATGGCTCCCTTATAAATTACATTAACAAATACACTAATACCCCCATTGCAACAGAAGCAAAAATTAGTTACAATAAATATGACTGGAGCCTTAATGAAAGAAAATAAGCTTAAAGATATAAGCATCATAATTCCGGTACTTAATGAAGCATGCTGTATTGGAGATTTATTAGCTTATTTAAAACCAATTTCTAAATCAAAAAACATAAAGGAAATTTTAGTTATTGATGGCGGTAGTACAGACGATACTAAAAAAATTGCCGCTAACTATAATGTAACAATTATTGAAGCTGAAAAAGGCAGAGCTAAACAAATGAATCTTGGCGCAAAACATGCTAAAGGAAGTATTTTATACTTTTTACATGCAGATACTTTTCCCCCAAAAAACTTTGATAGTGCTATTATACAAGCTGTAAATAGAAAACAATATGCCGGATGTTTTAGAATGAAATTTAATAGCTCTAATTACTTCTTAAAATTTTTTGGATGGCTTACCAGAATTAACCATAAATCTTGCCGTGGTGGCGATCAATCGTTATTTATAACACAACAATTGTTTAAACAAACTAAAGGTTTTAACGAAGATTATATAATCTATGAAGATTCCGAGTTTATTTCCAGACTTTATAAAGCAAGTAATTTTAAAGTGCTTCCACAAAAAGTAATAACCTCAGCCAGAAAATACGAACAATTAGGTACATTAAAATTACAATATCATTTTGGAATTATACACTTTAAAAAATTCTTGGGAGCTAGCCCCCAAGACTTGTACCTATACTATAAAAAAAATATTACTACATAATTTTGATAGTTTTTCATATAAGATACGACCTTATAGAAAACTTATAATAAACACTTACATTATGAACACTTACAAAAAGGTAGTATATACATTTTTTTTAAGCTTAATTACAACAAGTACAATAATAGCACAAGATGCCAAACAATTAGTTTCCGAAATGATTGAAGCTGTTGGTGGAAAGGAAAATTTTTACAATTTAAAAAATGTAAATTACGATTATGCCTACAACAACCCTGAGGCTCCTATGAAACTTACCAATCATGAAACTTATGTTTTCCATAAAGAGCTATCCTATGCAAAATATACTGAACACAGTATTTTAGGAGCTAATGGATCAGTTATAGAAGGGTATGATGGCACAAATGCTTGGGTTACTTTTAATGGCAAACTATCTAAAGAAGAAAAGCCTAATGGAATAGCTCGTTTTTTACGAAAAACAAATTACTACTGGTTTACTATGTTTTTTAAACTTTTAGACAATGGCGTAAACCATGCATACGAAGGCACTAAAACTGTGAACGGAAAAACTTATGATATTGTAAAAATAACTTTTGGAGAAAACGTTGGAGACGCCCAAGACACTTATGTTTTATATATTAACAAAAAAACAAAACTGGTAGACCAATTTTTATTTACTGTTGTTGGCATGGGTATGCAAGACCCATTATTAATGGTTATGGAGTACGAAACTGTAGATGGAATTAAAATAGGATCTAAAAGAAAATACATAGCATCTAACTGGGACGGAGAAGTTATTGGAAAACAATGGACTACTACAAACTGGACCAATATTAAATTTAATACTGATATAGACACTTCTATATTTCAACAACCTTCAATGAAATAGATTACAGCATACCCACACCCCACAAAAAACCTCAGCCATAAAATAACTTGGTTGAGGTTTTTTACTTTTTATTTTCATAATCTAATAAAATGCCTTCACTAATCCATTTAGCTAAAGCTTGTCTGTTTTCTGGATCTAAAATTCGTTTTTGATCTTTCTTATTTTTGATATTGCCAATTTCTATATAAGCAACTGCGGGCAAGGTATTTTTAACCATATATAAACGCCTATCTCCAAACGTTCCTTTATATTCCCTATTAGGTTGATATTTTTTATATTTTTTCTGAAAAGTAGTATGAATACTTTCTGCTAACCTTTTTCCATTCTTACTTTTCTCGTGATGGTAAAAGAAAACATCTATATTTTGCCCTTTACTACGGCTATCTACATGCGTTACAATTAATCGTTGATACTTGCCTTTATTCTTTATATACAAATCGTTTACAACTTCTACTCGCTGTTTTAAACGCTGCACTTGGTTTAACGGAATTATTTTTTTAGGATAAACAACCTCATCTTTATCTATGCTTAAAACTCTACTATCCCTAATTCCATCATCGGGATCCCTAACGATAATATGTACTTTTGCTCCATGAGAAAGGAGTTCTTTTGCTAAACGCAATGTTACATCATAAGCATACTCATCTTCTGCTATAACCTTACCCCTATAGTTTGTTATTGCTCCTGGATCTGGCCCTCCATGCCCAGATACTAAATAATAAACCGTGCCTGCTAATTTTTTACTTTTAGAAGTTACTAGCGCATGCTTTTTTCCAAAAATAACATACTCTTTACCTTCTTTTAATTTATTATCTTTTACACCGCTTTTAACAGTATCTTTCTGTTTTACTTTTGGTATTATATACTTTTTTCCAGCGTATAAATGAACACTATCTCTAAGGTTTTTAGAATTTAATTTTACAAAGTCATCAAAATAATCATAGGGATTTAATTTTTGTTTTCGCAATAACGATATTATACCATCTCCCTTTTCTGCAACAACAGTTTGTAATGTATCTTGTGCCTTTACTTGTACTGTAAAAACAATGAATACAAGTAATGATAAACGCTTAAAAAAAATCATGAAAACTATAAATTTTAGCAAATATCTTTAAAAAAGTATAGGCTTACAATTAATTAAAGAAGATATGTTTTACTCTTCAAAAGAAAGTTTAGAATAATCGTTTTTTATGCCTTTGGTAATTTTATTCACAAAATCTTTGTTATCTATATCCTTAGTAACAAGAGAAACATAGGTCATCGTTGGCATAGCATTCTTTGCTAAGTATAAATTAACATTATCTGTAAATACATTTTTTTCTGAAGATATAAGTTTTACATTTTTAGCATAGAACATCTTTTCTAAGCTGTTTGCAAACTGAGCTCCTTCTTTACTTTTTTCATAATGAGATACAGAAACCGATGTATCCTCATCTAAAGCCTCTTGATTTAAATTAACAAACAGCAACCTTTGATGTTGCCCTGCATATTTAAGGTACCTCTTATTAATTGCATCTACATAATCTCCTAAATATTGTGTTTCACTACTATTATAATCAAACACAAAAACTATTGCTCCTTGTTGCATAAGTTCTTTAGCAATTGCTTTTGCAATAACATCATTAGTTTGCGTCTTACTCTTTATCAGTTTTAAATTATCACCATCAAACTCATCAAAAATTAAATAATAGATAGTGTTCTTTAAAACTTTTCCTTTTCTTTTTAAACTCCTTATATCTTCAGTAAAAATAGGAAAATCTATACCCTTAGAAAGTACTATTTTCCTTCCCATATTCTTAAAAGAATCCGGAGCATTTGGTATTTTATATGTTTCACCTACCTGTAAAACAGTACCATTATTTATTTTATCCTTATTTAGCTCTACAAACTCAACATAATATTTATCTCCTATAATACCCTCTCTTTTTAAAATAGAAAAAATACCATCTCCATCTTTAGCTATAACTGTTTTTAAAGAATCCTGACCTTGTATAATACAACTATACAAAAAGATAGAGCACATAAAAGCTCTAATAATTACAATATTCATGGTTAGTGTTATTTGAGTTATAGCTGTTAAATTAACACATAAAAAATAAAACTAAAAATATTGTCCTATTCCAAACACAATACCTTTAGAAGAATCTCTAGTTATTCCATAGCCATAATCTATTCTAAAAACAGCATTAAATATACGCTTATGCATAAATCTTAGGCCTAAACCAGGATATACACGAATATTTTCTACATCCGTAAAGTCTTTAAAAGTACCTCCAGGATTTCTCCAAGTACCGCTATCTATAAAAATATTACTTTGTAATACAAACCAATCTGTATCTACCATTGTATGCCTGTACTCGGTATTTAAAACAATAGCTCCTGTGCCTCTGTCTATTAAATTACCGACACCTCTAATATTTAAATTATTATCTACTGAAAAAGGTGCAAAAGGCGTATTAATATTACTCGCTAAACCTAAGCGCAAACGACTTGCAAAATTTCCTTTTTCACCTATTCTTTTAAAGTATTCAAAATCATTAAAGCCAATTAAAAATTCTGGCAAACTAGTATCCGAACTACCTACATATTGAAAATTTAAAGTACTCCTAAAGCCCGATAAATATTGATATTGGTATTCAATATTATTATAATTATAAATAAATTTAAACAGATGTTTATTAACTTTTAAGGCCTGAGGTACATTTGGATCAGTAGCTCCCCTTATGTATCTATAATCTTCAGTAAAAAAATTTACACCAAATTCAACTCTATTTTTAAAATTAAGCTCATACAAGCCTAAAACTTCTATACTGTTATTATTATATTTATAATCAGCCGTTGCATTTTCAAAAAATACGGGTTCTTGGGTTTTTAAATTAGTATGACTAATAGCTACACCTAATTTATTACTAAACAAATATGGAGCTCTAAGATTTATACCGTAAGAACTAAAAATATCGTACTGATAAAATGCACCTAATTTAATATTTTTTCCTAAAAAATTAAATTCTTCTAAGCCTATTCTAAAAGCAAATTCATCATTCGAAGAAGTGTACAAATTTGCAAAAGGTATTAAAGTAAAATTTTCTTGAATATTGTAGAATACATTATACAGACCTTGTTCTGTTAGAGAAATCTTAAAACTAGCGTTAGATACAGATGGCAAGCGTTTTAAGCGTGTTATATCTTCCTCAACAAGTACCATATCTAAAACCATTCCTGATTTTACTTTTATTATTTTTTCAATAAAAGAAATTTTTATGCGCTTTGCCCCCTGAATTTTAACATTAGCTATAATAGGGTCTTGAGAAAGACCTATAAAGAAAGTGAAAAATAAAAAAAATAAAAAAAAGCCCCTTAACATGGTTTCATGCGAATTACAAACGGTTTTCATAAAGGTACATTAATAATATATGCATGTAAAGTATTAAATGGTTATTTCTAAGCAATAAATGACTTATTCCGCAGTAAAAGAAATCTTCGAAAACAAATTAACCCAATTATCTTCACTAACAGCTAACATACTAAAATTATATATACTATTCTCCAATAAACTTGGTGGTGTTCCCATGGTAATATTTAAAACAATATTATCTAATTTATAGTACTGAAATTCCTTTTCAAAAGTATACGTTCCCGAAATAAAATTATCGTCAACATCTGATACTACCTCAAAATAAATTTTAGTGTCATCATAAATACCATCAGTCCATAAAAATTTAGGCATTAATTCATCTGTTAAATCAATAGATACATTTTCATTATTATATTCCGTAGGCTTCGTGTTTTGTTTTAATCTAATTGGGTTTGATAAATGTGTTTTTCCTTTCTCCTCAAAAGCAACAATAATCCATTTTTCCTCGGCTATAGACGCCTCAAATTTTAACAAATACCCATTAAAAACTCCTATTAAGGGAGCTAGGGCTATAGTGTAGTTATTAAAATCATTTTTATCTACATTGGCATCTACTGTCTCATAAAATGCTATTGTATGCGCTCCTTCTCTAGGGTATAAATATATATCTACTGAGTTTTCTACATTTACAGTACTTGCAGCACAAGCAATTACATTATCTAAAACCACCTTCTTATTCTCTATAGCTTTTGCTAATGTATTTATCTGCTCATCGTTAGAAAAACAACTACATATAATAAGAACAAAAATGTAAACCCAAGATTTCATATTAGTTTTCTTTATAATATTCTCTTATAATATTTTCTGCTGGTTTATTTTGCGGAGTAAAACGGTTGTCTTTTTCTCCTCCGGCATTTTCTTTAGCTATAAACCATTTCCATACAAAACCGCCTGCAAACCAGTCTTCTTTCCAAAACTCTTCTAATATAGCTTTAGTTGCATTTGATTGCGCAACAAGATTAACCAGATTTTCATGTCTGTCCACCGCCCAAGGTTTCTTGGCATTATAATCTGTACTTCTATATCCATATTCAGTAAATAAAACAGGCTTATTATTTGTTATAGATAATTCTTTTATTGCTTGCTTATGAGTTAACCAACCATCTTTTAATTCTGATACCGTAGGTGTTTTTTTATCAGATAAAGGAAAATAAGCATCTATACCTATATAATCTAAAGCTTTCCAAAAAGGAGTTCGTTTATACTCGTCCCAATTAGCTGCATAAGTTAACTTCCCCTTATAAATACGTTTAATTTCCACAATAAGTTTTTCCCAATACTTAGGTCTATGCTTTACAAATTGCTCTAACTCTGTTCCAATACATAAAATAGGGGTATTAGTTTCTTGCGCTAAATCGGCATACGCCATTATAAAATTAGTATACGATTTTTCTAGAGCTACCCAATCTTCTTCTGTTTTCATTTGCAATGTACCTGTGAATTCTCCTCTCCATATCCATATTTGAGGCTTTAGCATTACTTGTATATTATTCTTATGAAGTAATTCTATATACTGCTTAGCTCCTTTTTTTGTTTCACCATACCATTGCCTTTCGGTATCAAATACAATATTAGGAGAATCTATAGTTCGTATAAAACCAAAAGGCATTATAGCTGCATAATTGGCATTTACTTTTACAAATGCATCAATATTTTTTTGTTTTGCTTTTTCTGGCGAAGCAACAAAACTTACTCCATTTATTTTTTCTTGTACCTGACTAGAGCAAGATAACTGAAACATACACAAAAAAAGAAGTCCTAATTTTTTCATTTTTAAGAATTTAATTAAGACTTCTAAAATAATGTTTTATACTATGTGATTAAAAAATTCCTCTTAATCCTATATTAAATGTTTCTCCTAAACCAGTATTATTACCTCTTACAAAGTTAGTATACAATACTTCTAAGTTTAAAGCTTTAGATAGCTGATATTTAGCCCCACCACCTAATGCAGTAAAATCTTGTTCAAAATCATTCCCTAAATCTATACGTTGAGAATGTTGTGCTAAAGCTAAAACAGTAAACTTAGAACTTGGGAAATAACTTAAGAAAACACCTGGAGTTAAACTTAAACTATTGTTTGCAAAACTTTCCTCTTTATCTCCAAAGTGAATTTCAGAATTAAGTTCTGTGAATAACTGCCACTTATCTCCTGGAAATGTATAATCATAAAAGAAACGGTTTTGCCATGTAAATCCTTTTTGATCTAAAAAAACACCATTCTCACTTTCGTTATCCACTAAAGGAATAAACAAAGAACTCTGAACACTAAAATTACTTACAGAAGCAAGAGGAACAAACTTTACAGAGGGCGCTATAGAAGTTAAACCAGAACGAGCTGTATTATTTTCTCCATCAAATTTAAATACATCTAAAGCTTTCCTATCTGCAATTACATTAGAACGCGCTTCTAATATAACACCAACATTCCATCTTTTATTTTCACCAACTCCCGTATACAATTCTAGAGTAGAAGTAAAAAAGGTTTGCCTAGCTTCTTTACCTTCTGTAAAAGTACTTTTTGTTTGTGTATATAAATTGTTAAACCACTTTAAATCTATTTGCCCCTTTCCTATTAGCTTAGATGGTGTATACTGTTGAATATTACTTTTCTCTTCTTGTTCATCTTCTTGTGAAAACCCTATAGTTGTTGCAAATAACAAGCCTGCGAATACTATACTCTTTTTAATTGAAATCATTTTAATTATTCTTTTATTGATTATTTATTGTTTTATTTTAATTCGTTTAATGTCCAGTCATAAGCATAGTAAGATACTTTAGCTTTTTCTGGTAATTTTTCTGTTCTATATTTATTTATGTAATCTACTAATTTTTTACCTCCTTGAGTAAAGTCTCCTGTATACCATTCGAAAATCTGAGATATTTGCACCTTATTTTTATTTACTCTAATAAACTTAGGGTCATTTAAGGCTAACTTGGTTTGCTTTTGTAATTGAGCTTCTAAAGTAGATGGCTTATACGCTTTATTAATTATAGGTGGACACCCTAATCCTGCACATACTAACACAAAATGAAAACGTGCTTCTTTAGAGAAATTACCGCGAAGTAATTTATTTTCTATATCATTTAATGTAATACTTTTACCTCCTATATTATGTTTAATTTTATCAAAAAAACCAGCTTTACTTGTTGGTGTTTTTAAAGGGTAATTATTAATTACATTATTTATAACCGAAAGGTTATATCCGTTAATCCAAAAAGCCTGATATTCTGCTGCATTATCTTTAGAAACCGATACTCCTTCTGCTAAACTTACCAGCTCTTTTAATAAAGCCGGGTTACTTTTTATTCCTTTATAGTCTACTTTACCATTTTTTACATAAGTATTAAAAAATGTATCTGCCTTTGTAAAAAAAGTTGAAGTTGATTGTGCATATCCTATAGATATAGCAAATAAAAAAACGATTATTAATATGTTATTCTTTTTCATGTTTTATTGTTTCTATTATTATTTCACTGTATGCTCTGTCGAACGATTTTACAGAACCCTACAAAAAAAATAAATTTTTATGATTTAATTAATATATTGATTAATAACGAGTTATGCGTACGATTAACATATACAACCTTACAAAAAAAGTGATATTTAAATTTATTCTAAATAAAACACGAGGATTAAGTTCTTATCTTTATTAACGACAGAATGCTCATCAACCTATAAAATCTTATGGAACACATTGTTATAATTGGTAATGGAATTTCAGGTATTTCTCTTGCTAGACACGTACGTAAAAACTCAGATAAAAAAATTACAGTGATATCTGCTGAAACAGATTACTTTTTCTCTCGCACAGCTCTAATGTATGTATATATGGGACATATGAAATTTGAGCATACACAACCTTATGAAAACTGGTTTTGGAAAAAAAATAGAATTAATTTGTTAAAAGGTTTCGTTACTAAAGTAAACCACGAAAACAAAACATTACTATTAAACAACTCTAAATCTTTCTCTTACGATAAGCTTGTAATTGCTACTGGATCCAAACCAAATAAATTTGGCTGGCCAGGACAAGATTTAAAAGGTGTTCAGGGTTTATATTCCAAACAAGATTTAGACAGTTTAGAAGCAAATGCGCCTAATAATAAAGTATGCAAGCGAGCTGTTATTGTGGGTGGCGGGTTAATTGGTATAGAAATGGCAGAAATGCTTAGAAGCCGTAATATCCCTGTTACTTTTTTAGTTAGAGAATCTAGCTTTTGGAATGGTGTATTACCTAACGGCGAATCAAAAATGATAAATGAACATATACTAGAGCACCATATAGATTTACGATTAGGTACTAATTTAGATAAAATATTAGCAGATGAAAACGGTAAAGCTCGTGCCATAGTTATAAAAGAGACAGGAGAAGAAATAGCATGTGATGTAGTAGGACTTACTGCTGGAGTATCTCCAAATATTAATTTCTTAAAAGATTCTGGAATAGAACTAGGAAGAGGCGTTAAGGTAAATCGGTTTTTAGAAACTAATATTAAAGATATTTATGCCATTGGTGACTGTGCAGAACAACACGAAGCTATTGGTAGCAGAAGACCTATAGAAGCAGTATGGTATACGGGTAGAATGATGGGTGAAACTTTAGCACAAACCATATGCGGAAACCCCACAGAATACAAACCAGGACATTGGTTTAATTCTGCAAAATTTTTAGACATAGAATACCAAACTTATGGGTGGGTTTTTGCTGGAGGCCCTGCAAGAAAAGAATATGAAGAACATTTTCATTGGCGACATCCTAAAGAAAAAATATGTGTGACAGTTGCCTTTAATAAAGACACTAAAGAATTTTTAGGCATAAATACTTTTGGCATTCGAATGAGACACGAAGTTTTTGACCGCTGGTTAACAGAAAAACGAGATATAGACTTTGTTATTAAAAATTTAGAAAAAGCCAATTTTGACCCAGAATTCTACAAACATTTCGAGAAAGATATTCTTTCTGCATACAACAACAATTTACAAACAGCCTAATCCAAAATAAAATGAGTAATAAATTAAATAAAAGCATGTCTTTAGCAACACCAGATGCAATAGACATATCTAAAAAACAAAAAATTGCTTTAGCTGTAGGGTTAGTAGGTCTTTTTATATTAGTACTAGCGCTATTTAACGTTAATTTCCCAAATAAAGGATTATTCTTAACCTTATCCTTAGGATTAATTACCCTAGGTACCGTTGTATACTCCAGAGATGCATATTTAACTAAAGTAAAAGGAATTAAAAATGACGGAGTATGGTTTAAGTCTATATCTTCTCGTGGAGCTTGGGGATGGGCAGTAGGTGTAATCTTAACTATATTCTATATTGTTCTTTACTTTTACCCGCAGTATTTAGGCTTAGGAAAAAATGGTGAATCAAACACAGGTTTAATTAGTTTATTTGATCCATTAAGTAACCTTTTAAGTGGCAGACCTGCAAGTCAATGGTTTGTGTACGGAACCCTATATACTGTTGCTATATTTGCTTTTGGCTATAAATTTATATTAAAATATCGTCATAACAAATACGAACAAATACGAACAATGTCTGTTATGTTTTTTCAATTGGCATTTGCTTTTTTAATTCCAGAATTTATGTATCGCATGAATTCTAATTTACCCTATTATGATTTAAAAAGCGTATGGCCTCTTAACTATTATATTTTTGACGAATGGTCTGTAAAAGGGTTTTTATCTAACGGAAATATTGGATTAGCATTAATTATTTTTGGAATTTTATCAGTATTTATAATTACACCTATTCTAACTTACAAATTTGGAAAAAGATGGTATTGTTCATGGGTATGCGGTTGTGGAGGACTGGCTGAAACTGCCGGAGACTCTTTTAGGCAATTATCTTCAAAAAAAATGTCTGCTTGGAAATTAGAACGTTGGTTAATACATGTGGTATTAGTATTTTCTGTTGTAATGACTGTGGGTATGGTATACACTTATCTAGATAATGATGGCTCTAAATATTGGCTTACAAGGGGAGTATTCTTAAGTATGGTAATAGGTTTTTTAACACTTGTTTTTGCTGCCGTAATATATTTTAAAGGCAAAGAACTTGGTAAAGATGCTAAATACGGAGCAATTGGTTTCTTTGTTACTATAGGATTGTTGTTAGTTATGCATTATACAGGAACCACAGATGAAATATTTTTCATTAAAGGTAAAACACTTAGATCTGCCTATGGTTTATATATAGGATCTATATTTTCTGGAGTAATCGGAACAGGGTTTTACCCTATCCTAGGGAGTAGATCATGGTGTAGATTTGGTTGCCCTATGGCAGCAATACTAGGATTTCAGCAACGTTTATTCTCTAAGTTTAGAATTACAACCAATGGTGGGCAATGTATTTCTTGTGGTAACTGCTCTAACAGTTGTGAAATGGGAATAGATGTACGTGCCTATGCACAAAAAGGAGAAAATATTGTACGTTCTAGCTGTGTTGGGTGTGGTGTATGTTCTGCGGTATGTCCTAGAGGAGTTTTAAAATTAGAAAACGATTCTTTGGAAGGAAGAATAAATCCAACAGAAATATTATTAGGAAATGATGTAGATTTGATGAATCTAGTAAACAAGAAGTAAATAATACATGTTTCAAAAAATAGCTTTTTTAAGCCTAGTAATAATTAGTTTATCAAATTCTTCAGTTGCACAAAAAGTATATCATAGAGAATATTATGCCAATGGCAATTTAAAAGCTGAAGGATGGCTAAAAAATAGTAACAAAGTAGATTATTGGAAATACTATCATACTAATGGTAATGTATCGGAAAAAGGACATTATAAAAATAATATCAGAGAAAACTACTGGTACTTTTATAACAATACCAAAAAGCCAAAATTAGAAGGACATTACAAAAATGGTAAAATGATAGATTGGTGGTTGTATTATGATAATAATGGAAAAATACATCACAAATGCCAATTAACTATGGGAGTTAAAAACGGGTATTGTTTAAAATATAAAAATGAAAAACTAACTTCTGCAGTGAAATTTAGAAATGGAAAAAAAATTAAAGAATGGTTTAGCCTTAGGAGTTTTAAAAAGGAAAACAACTTATCCGATTTAAAATAATGGCAGATATTAATGTAATTATTCCGGCTTTTAATGAAGCAGATTCTATTGCTAAGGTTATTAATGAAATTCCTAAATCTGTTTCGGAAATTATTGTAGTGAACAATAATTCTACCGATAATACTGTAGAAAATGCAAAAAAAGCAGGTGCTACCGTTTTAACAGAAGTTAGGAAAGGTTATGGTTATGCATGTTTATGCGGAATGGATTATATCAGCAAGAAGTCTGTGAAGCCTACTATCATCGTATTTATTGATGGAGACTATTCTGACTATCCCGAAGAGCTAACTAAACTTGTAAACCCAATAATAGAAAATAAAGTAGATTTTGTAATTGGAGCTAGAACAAAAGAATTAAGGGAAGATGGATCTATGACCCCTCAGCAAATATTTGGAAACAAATTAGCAACAACATTAATGAAATTATTCTTTAATGCTAAATTTACTGACCTTGGGCCGTTTAGAGCTATAAAATATGATCAGTTGTTAAACTTAGAGATGCAAGACCAAACCTATGGTTGGACGGTAGAAATGCAATTAAAAGCGTTGAAAAAAAAGCTAGCATATACCGAAATACCAGTGCGTTATAAAAAAAGAATCGGAATATCCAAAGTATCTGGTACAGTAAAAGGTACTATCTTTGCAGGCATAAAAATCCTTGGTTGGATATTTAAATATAGTATAAAATAATATGGGACTAACTATTGCTTACTTAATCATTGTTATATACACTATAGCATTATTATTGATTTTCTTTTATAGCTTGGCTCAGCTAAATTTATTAATCAACTATTTAGGTTATAAAAAAAGGACTAAAGAAGCCCCTAAATACAATTTGCTAGATGCAAAAGAAGTGCCGTACGTAA
>CALHVB010000024.1 GCA_938039345.1 uncultured Sediminicola sp. | reverse complement strand
GTATTTTAAAAAATCTGTAAGTTTGTTTATGGTAACCCGACTCCTAACAAAAGAATAAAATGAAGCATTATAGATACCTATTGTTTTTCGCGATATTGTTTAACAGCTGTATTGGAGAAGATTTTATAGATGATGCCGTAGAGCCTACTATTAGAATAACTTCTTCGGTAAAAAACATTGAAGTAGATGAATCTTATCAGTTTGAAGCCATTTATTTAAATAATATTGGTGAAGTAGAAGATTTGAATATTTCATGGTCTAGTTCAGATGCAACAATAGTAACTATTAATGAAAATGGTTTGGCTACAGGATTAAAAGAAGGAGAAGTAGCTATAACAGCATCTCTAAATCAAGATAACATAACGGTAGAAGATAGAGAGTCTCTTGTTGTAAGAGGAATTGGTAAAGAACAACCAATAGAAGAAGAAAATGATGATAATGAGAAAACAGGAGAAATTGTAACCACAAGTAGCTATAGTTTAGCAGGTGATTTTACTTTAAGTCAAATAGAAAATACGAATGACTTATTATTAAATATAGATAGCAATTATGTAGCTTCATCTAGTTTGCCTGGTCTTTATGTTTACCTTTCTAATAATCCTAATTCTATTGGAGGAGATGCCTATGAAATAGGAAAAGTTACAGTATTTAATGGAGCACACTCTTACACAATACCAGACATAGGGCTTAAAAGGTATTCACACGTATTATATTGGTGTAAACCATTTGGTGTAAAAATTGGCGAAGGAGAAATTAATTAACACTATATATTTTATTAATGAATATTAAAACAACTTTCGCATTTATCGCGGTATTAATGCTATTTTCTAACACTATATATTCTCAGTGGGTAAAAGGAAAAGGAAAAGGATATTATAAACTTTCTGCTTGGAATATACAATCAGATGAACATTATACAGACACAGGAGATATAGATCCAAATATAACACAAGGACAGTTTAATATTAGTTTTTATGGAGAATATGGTTTAACAGATAAATTAGATGTCTTGGTTTATTTACCTTTTTTCTCTCGTTCTTACCAAAATGATGTATTATCGGGAACAACAGGGGACCTTTTAACTTCTGGAGATGCTTTAAATAGTGTTGGTGATATAGATGTTGGTGTTTCTTACAGCTTGCTTAAAAATAAAAACATAGCTCTTTCTACTACACTTAAATTGGGATTACCAGTAGGTAAAACAAAAGGCAGCTTACAAACAGGTGATGGAGAATTTAATCAGTTAGTTTTACTAAATTTAGGAATACCTTTTAAATTAGGAGAAATTCCTCTTTATACAAAAGTGTATACAGGGTATAATAATAGAACAGAAGATTTTTCAGATGAATTTAGAGCAGGTTTGGAGCTTGGTGTTAATTTATTAAACCAAAAACTATGGCTTATTGGGCGTTTAGATAGAGTAAGTTCTTTAAAAAACGGGTCTTTATCTGCACAAAATAATAGCCAAGGAAGTATTTTTGCTAATAATGTAGAATATACTTCTGCGGGTATAGAGGCTGCGTATTATATTAGTAAAAAGCTAGGATTATCGTTTAATTATACTAGTGCTTTTGAAGGAAGAATTATCTTTGCAAGCCCTTCTATTTCTGGAGGAATATTTTTAGATATAAAATAATTTTTAAGAGAATATATTTTAATTTAAATGAGAAAACACACTTTGTTTTATATAGAACAAAGTGTGTTTTCTTTTATAAAAGTATTTATATTATTGTAAACTGTTTATAAATACACAATAAATTAACCTAATTTATCCTTATTTTAGTACTCTAAACATTAACCATGGCTCTTTTAATTATTTACGCATTTGTTTCTATCTTTTTTTCTTTTCTGTGTTCTATTTTAGAAGCAGTATTATTAAGTGTTTCACCTACTTTTATTAATGTTAAGAAGAAAGAAGGCAAAGCCTATGCAGAAACATTAGAAGCATTAAAGAAGGATGTAGATAAACCTCTTATTGCTATTTTAACATTAAACACAATTGCACATACTGTAGGAGCAATATTAGTTGGTGTACAGGCAAAAGTAGCCTATGCAGAACTGTATGGCACTACAGAACGTACTGTTCTTGGAGTAACCTTTTCAGAAGAACTAATGGTAGGTATTGTATCTACTATTATGACTATTTTAATATTAGTAGCTTCAGAAATTATACCTAAAACTATTGGTGCTACCTATTGGAAAAAATTAGCCAATTTTACTTCAAAATCATTAAATATTATGGTTTTAGGGCTTAAATACACTGGTTTATTATGGGTTTTACAACTTTTTACTAAGTTAGTGGGAGGTAAGGGTGGTCATGGAAGTGTACTTAGTAGAGAAGATTTTACGGCTATGGCAGATATAGCTCATGAAGAAGGTGTTTTTCAAGAATCGGAATCTAAAGTAATTAAGAATTTATTACAGTTTAGCGAGATTGAGGTTAAGCATGTAATGACCCCAAGAACTGTTATGAAAATAGCAGATGAAAAAACCACTATAGAAACGTTTTTTAAAGAAAATCCAAGAATGCGTTTTTCTAGAATTCCTATTTATGGAGAAAATCAAGATACAATTACGGGTTTTATACTTAAAGATAGAATGCTAGAGGAGATGATTCATGAAAACGGGGCTAAACCTTTATCTAGTATAAAAAGAGACATTATAGTAACGAAAAGAAATACACCTATTCCTGAGTTGTTTGATATTTTTATTGCTGAAAGACAACAAATAGCCTTAGTAGTAGATGAGTATGGTTCTGTTAGTGGATTAGTAACTATGGAAGATGTTATAGAAACACTATTAGGTTTAGAAATTGTAGATGAGAGTGATACAACAGAAGATTTACAACAATTAGCCCGTAAAAAATGGGAAGTACGTGCTAAGAAAATGGGTATGTTGGCAGAAGATACCGAAACAAACTAATGGAGAAAGCACTGATACAAACACCACTCGGTGTTGCTGTATTAGAGGGTAATGAAAATGGCCTGCAATCTTTTGTAGTTTTAAATAATGATGAAGAAATAACAACGATTATCCCAGAAGTATTAGAAGATGCAGCGTATCAAATTAAGGAGTATTTTAATGGAAAACGAGCAGTTTTTAATATTGATTTAAACCCGCAAGGAACAGATTTTCAAAAGAAAGTATGGAAAGCTTTACAAGATATTCCATATGGAAAAACAGTTTCTTATTTACAATTATCTAAGACATTAGGAGACCCAAAAGCAATTAGAGCAGTAGCTGCTGCAAATGGGAAAAATCCATTATGGATTATAGTTCCTTGCCATAGAGTAATAGGAAGCGATGGTTCCTTAACTGGATACGCAGGCGGATTACATCGTAAAAAGTGGCTTTTAGATCACGAAAGCCCTGTAAAACAACAAACACTTTTTTAATTATAACAGACCACTTAGTCTGTTTTGTTTTTTTACCCTCTTTAAAGGAGCATTTTATCGATGTTTTTACTTTTATAGACAGCATACTAAGGTTTTAATAAGAAATTAAACAGACTAATTAGTTTGTTTAATGTTTTTAATTGAAATTAATTATTATAGAATTGTATTCTGCTTTTGTTTGTATATTTAAAGGCATTAATATATTAGAATAATTAAGAATGCTACATAAAATTAATCTAGAATATATTCTTTTTTTAGATATTGAAACCGTTCCAGAAGAACCAAAGTTTCAGGATTTAGATGATGAAAAACAAGCGCTTTGGGAACATAAATCTAAATACCAACGAAAAGAAGAATACACTGCTGAGGAGTTTTATGATAGAGCAGGTATATGGGCAGAATTTGGAAAAATTATATGTATTTCTGTTGGGTACTTTAATTTTAAAGGAGATAATAGAAATTTTAGAGTTACCACCTTTCATGGAGAAGAAACTAATCTATTAAAAGAGTTTAAGAATCTTCTAGAAAACCATTTTAGTACTCCTAAGCATTTATTATGTGGTCATAACGGAAAAGAATTTGATTTTCCTTACATAGCAAGGCGCATGCTTATACATAGGATAGATTTACCCTATAAATTAAACTTGTTTGGTAAAAAACCTTGGGAAGTACCGCATTTAGATACCCTAGAGTTATGGAAGTTTGGCGATTATAAACATTACACTTCTTTAAAGTTAATGGCAAATGTATTAGGTATTCCGTCCCCTAAAGAAGATATAGACGGAAGCATGGTAAGAGATGTTTATTATGAGGAAAATAATTTAGATAGAATTGTTACTTATTGTGAGTTAGATGTAATTACCACAGCACAAGTTTTTCTTAGACTTAGAAATGATGAGTTACTAGAAGAACATGAAATAGCTAAGATTTAGTTTTTATAAAACTTAGTAGATTTAGTTTCATTTTTGTCAGTAACAGTTAAAACATACAACCCAATAGGTAAATTAATAATGTTAATTTGTTTTTCTTTAATTGTTCCTTTTTTTACAACTACTCCTGCTATATTAACAATATTATAAGTGCATTCATTTGATAAATTTCCGTCTAGGTTAATGTATTCTGCAACCGGATTTGGAAATATGGAGTATTGTAATTCCGATTCACTGGAATAAGTTTCTAGAGCACTAACAGTAGATAGGTCTGTTTTTTCACCATTAAAAGTAAAAGTAGCTTTTGAAGAGTAATCAGACATAATGTTTTCTGTGCAATAAGTTCTTACTTGTATTTCATAAGTAATGTTTTCTTTAAGGTTTTCTAATGAAATATTGTTTTCATCTGTATATAGTGTAGACCAATCAGCCGTATTTTTTTGTTTGTATTGTACTTCATAAAAAGCATCTTTTATTTTCTCCCATTTTAGCGTAATAGCAGTATCTATTGGGGAATGAAGTGTAATATTATTTGGCTGATCAATAATACAATCGGTTATTCTTATCCCTGAAACAATTAAAGAAAAATTTTGCGACTTATTTTTTAAATTGTTTTTATGGCTAATAGTAATTGTATATGTTCCTTTTGGAGCATCAATCTCTATTCTTTCAAAAGGATCTACACGATTGTCTCCTTTTTTAGCAGCTGCGTTAGCATTAGAAGCACTTAATTTCCAAGGTAAATATATGTTTCCCTCCTCATCTGTAATACGAATATCTAAATCGTTTACCAAAGCAGGTGTAGTATCATTTAAAATACCCTCGTTTACATGCTCAGAAGCAGGGTCTGTCCAAGAAATAGAAGCTATTAAAGGAGTTTTTCCGTCCGTATTAACAGTAATGCTATAGCTTTCATTATCCTTTAATTTTTCTTCAGAAACTATAGCGCTATAATCTATATTAGTAATTAGTTCTGCTGCTTTTTTTGCATTCATAATACCCCAGCCCATTTTGTAATCGGGTCCTTTTTCATTTACATCATCAGCTGTATGTAGTGTAAGGCCTTTTAAAGTGGCTGCTTTCATATAATTAGCATTTAGCTTCTCATAATACTGTTGTAGAAGCAACATAGATGCTGTTACTCCAGGTGATGCCATTGATGTTCCAGAAAAAGTATCGTAGCTTTTTTCACCTGATGAGTTTGTAGAAAAGATATTGGTGCCACTTCCCGCAATATCTGGTTTTATACGGCCATCATCTACGGGGCCAAAGCTGCTGTAGGGAGCAATTGTGGCATCCAATATATTTCCTTTACTATCTATTTCTGTATCTGCTGCGGCTACTGTAATTCCATTTTTAGAAGCAGTAAATCCTAACATTAAATCATAGCCATCTGCACTTTTTCCGTATAGTGGAGCTTGGTTGTTTTCTAAACGTTGTGTATTACCAGCTGCTGTTACCATTAAGTAATAGGGAAGGTTATACATAATGTTATCCCATTCTTGAGAAACACGTATATAAGAACCAAAGTACCAATCTGGTACACGATCAGATTTTATGCCGTAAGAATGATTAGAAAGTAATAAGCCTTCTGAGGCAGCATGGGTAACTTCAATTTTATCTTTTCTCCAATCGTTTGTAATAGCATTTGCTTTGTAGGCAACTCCTTTTGCTTTTGCTTTAACACCAGAAGCAACCATAGTTCCTAATACCATTGTTGCATGTGATGCTATTTCACTAGTGTTATCTGTAATAATTACACGTGTATCAAATTCTTGATGTGTGGTTAGTGCTGCTCCCGCATCCCATATACCAACTTTCATACCTTCTCCATTTATTCCTATCCCCAATAAACCATTATCGTGCATAGCATCTGCTCTAGAAACTTTACTAACATTATCGTTAAATGTAGTATAATAAAGAGGAGTGCCATCTGGTCCAATATCTTGTAATTCTGAATAGTTGCCGTCTGCTGTTGTCTCAGAAATTTTCCAACCTTTAGTAGTTGCCAGATTTGCAATTTTTGCTTGTTTTAAAGAATTGTTTTTTTCTAGATTTGAAGTAAATAATTCTATTTTAGAAATGTTAAGCGCTTCTTTTATTTTTTGTGCTTGTACTGTAGATTGCCCATTTGATATAAGACTTAGAAAGAATAAAAAACTCGTTAATGAGTAAACCTTATTTAATTGGGGTCTTTTTGGGCACATAATAATTTTAGTAGGATTTGTACTACAAAAATATTAAAAAGACCCAAGGTTTCGACTAAAAACACTCTTTATTCGATAAAGTGTAGCTAGTTTGTTGTGAAAATCTTACAAAGTGATGTGTAAATAATTAAAGTTATTTGTTAAATTTTAATTGAATGTATACGGGAAAGTGATCACTATAACCGCCTAAGTATTTTGTGCCAACATAAGTTCTATAGGGATTACCTTTAAACTTACCTTCCCATTCTTTTAAAAAACGTTCGTCAAAAATATCAGCCTCGGTATAACTATGTGTTCCTTTTTTATAGTTAAAGAAATTATGAGAGATAATAATTTGATCAAATAGGCTCCAGTTTTTTCTATAATTGGCACTTCCTCTTAAAGGAGAATGGAGTTTTTCCATAGGATTATATAAAGCTTGCGTATTCATTAGCTTTTGAATACTGGGAGAAGAAGGCTCATCATTAAAATCGCCCATAATAATATAGTTTGGGTTTAGATGCTCTTTTTCTATTTTTTGCATACGTTCTATGATTGTATCCGCAGCTTTTAATCTTTTGTATTCGGTTTCTACATCACCTGATCTTCTAGAGGGCCAATGATTTACAAAAACATGAACATTTTCGTTATTTAATTTTCCATAAACATATAATATATCTCTGGTAGTATCTCTTTCGCCATTTTCATTTTCTAGATATAAAGTTATGGGTTCAGATGCTATAACTTTAAAATGTGTGGTGTCGTATATCAGTGCAGTATCTATACCTCTTTCATCAGGAGAATCATAATGAACATAATCATAGGTCATATTCCTTAGAGGTTCAGCAGATATAAGATCTGTCATTACATCTCTGTTTTCTACTTCGGCTACACCTAGTAAAACAGGAGCGTGTCCAGTAGATTCTATACCTAGTTTTGATATGGTCTTAGCTAGCTTGTATACCTTTTTTTTATAACGTCTGTTAGTCCACTTTTTTGATCCTGTAGGAGTAAAATCATCATCTAAAGTATCTGGATCGTCTATAGTGTCAAATAAATTCTCTAGATTGTAAAAACCAATAGTGTGCAGGTTCTTTTTTTTAGATTTTTTTTTAAAAAGCGAAAGAAACATATTTATTTTGGGTTTGTTTTCAAAAATACAAAAATAGCTTACGAACTATTAATTAGATTTGCACTTTAATTTGTTTTTATGTTAGAGAAAAAAGATACTGAGTACGAAAAGACAGTTTTGATAGGTGTTATATCTAGGGAACAGAATGAAGTGCAGGTAAATGAATATTTGGACGAGTTAGAGTTTTTAACTTATACAGCAGGCGGAGAGGTAAGTAAACGTTTTGTACAACGGGTAGATGTTCCTTTTCCAAAAACCTATATAGGTACTGGGAAAATGCAAGAAGTAGAAACTTTTGTAGAAGAAAACAAAATAAGCACTTTTATTTTTGATGATGAGCTTTCCCCTGCACAACAGCGAAATATAGAAAAACAGTTACGGTGTAAAATTTTAGATCGTACAATTCTTATACTAGATATTTTTGCGCAAAGAGCACAATCTAGTAATGCCCGTACACAGGTAGAACTGGCACAGTATCAATACTTATTACCTAGATTAACAGGTTTATGGACACACTTAGAGCGCCAAAAAGGGGGTATTGGTATGCGTGGACCTGGAGAAACAGAGATAGACACAGATAGGCGTATCGTAAGAGATAGGATATCATTACTAAAAAAGAAACTTTTAAAGATAGACAGGCAAATGGGAGTACAACGAGGCAATCGTGGTGCTTTAGTACGTGTTGCTTTGGTGGGTTATACTAATGTAGGTAAGTCTACATTAATGAATGTAGTAAGTAAGAGTGATGTATTTGCAGAAAATAAGCTTTTTGCCACCTTAGATACTACAGTGCGTAAAGTAGTTATTGGCAACCTCCCTTTTTTATTAACAGATACAGTAGGTTTTATTAGAAAATTACCAACGCAGTTGGTAGAAAGTTTTAAAAGTACTTTAGATGAAGTTAGAGAGGCAGATTTGTTATTACATGTTGTAGATATATCTCACCCTAATTTTGAAGAACATATAGCTTCTGTAAATAAAATTTTAGATGAGATTGATAGTGCTGATAAAAAAATTATCATGGTTTTTAATAAGATTGATCAATATAAACATGAAACTATAGATCATGACGATTTAATTACAGAAAGAACAGAAAAGCACTTTACAATTGATGAGTGGAAACAAACCTGGATGCAAAAAGTTGGAGATAGAGCATTATTTATTTCTGCCTTAAATAAAGAAAATTTAAGCGAGTTTAGAAAAAGAGTTTATGATGAGGTAAGAGATATACATATAACCCGTTTTCCTTATAATAATTTTTTATATCCTGAGAATTTAGATGAATATTAAATTATTAAGCTTGGGGTAGAATGTCATTCGTCGGACACAAAACATTGTAGGTTTTTTTCACAACACTTTTTGGTTACTTCACAACAAAAAATCAATAGTACACATTGTTTATTCTATATTTACAGTGTGATTAGAGAATAAGTTACCCCCAAATTATCATGATTATTTAATAACACTAAATGCTTAGATTTCCCCAAATCGGAGCTTAATTAAAACCTTAAAGATTTACCAAATCTTAACAAATCCTACTTAGAAAAAATGCCCTCTAATAAGAGGGCATTTTTTTGTTGTTACTGTTTTAATATTACTGTTATTTGCTATAAGTATATAGAAAACCATCAGCAGCCAAATTATCATTTATTGTTAGTATTTTATTTTCTATTTTAATTACTCCAAATAAAGCCTCATTTATATGTAGAATTTCTTTTTCTTCATCTATTTTTATTTCATAAGTATAAGAGCCAGTAGACAATCCTGAATAAATATTTTTAGGACCTGTAGTTATAATATTGTTTTTAACTTCTATAGAGTTTTTACTTTCGTTAAAAGTCCATATAACTTGTTCTGCATTATAATCGAGGTTAACCCCTACAATACCTCCAGAAACATTTTTTAAATTCCAAGAGCCATTAATAGAGTGTTCAGCTATTGTACCGTTATCATCATTATTACAGCTAATTAAAAAAAGGATAATAACATTAATAAAAATTAGTTTTTTCATTTTATAATTGTTTTTTAACAAGATGTATAAAAATAAAATCGTTGCGTTAAAACAAAAAGAGATATAATAATTGTGCTATTAATCCGAGAAAATATACCGTTCGTATGAGCAACAACAGAATAGTATAAATTCACAACATATTATTTTTGTAAAGTATTGTTATATATATCTTTACCGTATTATTAAGTGATTGTGTTTATAACCAAATTAACCTAATTGCTCAATCATAATAATATTTTACCCCAAATTTTACAAGCCTACATATAAAAAATGCCCTCTATTTAGAGGGCATTTTTTATACTATAAATTGTTTTTGTTTATGTAAATACTATCCTTTTAAAATTATTTTAAAAAGAGAATAATTTATTATTTTTTAATCATAGGCTTTAAAATATTAACTACTAATAAAGCAGAACCATAAAGCAATAAGAATATAATATAATTGTCCATTTTGTTTCGGGGTTTTGTGATTTGTTTTATATGTACGTTGCTAAATTAACAATTGGATTACGATAAAGTGTTAAATTTTTCAGATTAAATGTTAAAATAATATCTTATTGTAAAATAAAGGGTGTTTATTTTTAATTGTTTATTGCAAGGACCATGCTTTTCCTCCTGTTAATTCTTCTAAGTCACCACAAGCAATATTTTCACCAGGGATAGGCAAATAAGCTAGTACTTCTTCACCTATATATTCAGATGTTTTGTAGCCCAAGATTGTTAAATCTCTTAACTCGCTAGTAAAAGCATATATAGCGTGTACATCATTAAGTTGAGATAAGTTATCTCCATTTTTTACACTCCTTTTGTATTTATTTATTTTTTGTTTGTTGCTTTTAGCCTGTTCTTTAGAAATTTTTAATGAGTTTTCTATAGCTATATCTAAATCTCCCAGAGTAAGGTCTGTTATATTTTCTTTATCGGTAATCTTTATGGTTTTTGAAATTAGAGTGTTAAGTCCTGTTTTTAGTAGATTTTGTTGCTCTTTTTCTACCACTTCATTTATAAACTTATCTATAAATAGATGAACATTAATTTCTGAAGCAGAAGGAGTATCCGTTTTTGGAAGAATAAGGTCAACCAGTTTTAATATGATATCTCCTTCTTCTTTAGTAAAAAAGTCAGGAGTCCAAATCGTCTTTTTTTCGTTTTCACAACTTTGAAAAATACTAATTAGAGTAGGAGCAGCAACTGTGTAACCAAGTGATAACCCTAAATTTTTGAGTGCTTTTCTTCTATCCATTATAACTTTCCTTTTTTAAGTTCTTGAGCTGCATGGTTTGCTGCTCTGGCAGTAAATGCCATATAAGTTAAAGAGGGATTAACACAGCTTGCAGATGTCATAAAAGAACCATCTGTTACATATACATTTGGCACATCATGGAGTTGGTTATTACCATTTAATACAGATGTTTTAGGGTCTCTACCCATACGAGCAGTACCCATTTCATGAATACCAAGGCCTAAGCCTATTTTGTCATCAAAAGCAGTAACATTTTTAAAACCAGATTTTTCTAACATCTCTACTGCAGATTGTTTCATGTCTTTACGCATGTTAAGTTCATTTTCTTTTAACTCAGCATCGAAAGTAACGGTAGGTAAACCCCATTGGTCTTTTT
Source organism: uncultured Sediminicola sp. (assembly GCA_938039345.1). The sequence goes on along the minus strand of CALHVB010000024.1, from coordinate 9,422 downwards.
TATCATAATCTAAAGTAAATCTATTTTCTTGATATGGTAATACTTCTCCAAATCCCATAATACCTATATTCCATCCACCAGGTTTTAATATGGCTTCTTTAAGGTCTTTTCCATGAGATAATTCAGCAATAGAATCTTCCCAATTCCCTCTTGTAGCTCTCCCCTGATAGCCAAATCCGCGGATGTAATCTTTTTGGTTGCTATCTTTTCCAAGATTCCTAAATCTAGGAATGTAAATACCTCCTGGTCTTCTCCCTTTATAATATTTATCTTTAAAACCATCAAATTTAGCATGGGCTCCAACTTTAAGATGATGGTCCATAATATTACGCCCCAATTGGTTGGATCTATTACCCATACCGTCAGGAAAACTATCCGATTTAGATTGCATTAATATAGAAGTAGATGCGATTGAAGAGGCACATAAGAATATTACTTTTGCTTTAAACACAAATTCCTCTTTAGTAAGTCTATCAATGACTTTTACTCCGGTTGCTTTTTTAGTGTCAGGATTATAGATGACTTCAGAAACTATGGAATCTGGTCTAAGTGTCATATTTCCTGTTTTTTCCGCAGCTGGAAGTGTAGATGATAAACTACTAAAATAAGCGCCAAAAGGACAGCCTCTTATACAACGATTACGAAATTGACATTTACTTCGTCCGTCGAACTGTTTTGTTCCCATAATATGGGCTATTCTACCCACAGTAACTACTCTTCCATCAAAATTGTTGGATACTTTTTGCTTTAAGTGTTCTTCTACACAATTTAATTCTACTGCAGGTAAAAATTTGCTATCGGGTAGTTGTGGTAATCCAAGTGCTTCACCACTTATACCAATAAATGTTTCAACTTTATCATACCATGGAGCTATATCTTTATAGCGTAAAGGCCAATCTACACCATGTCCATCATTTTTATTCGCATTAAAATCTATATCACTTAAGCGGTAAGATTGTCTTCCCCATTGTAAAGAACGTCCTCCAACGTGGTAGCCACGCATCCAATCAAAACGTTTTTTTCATTGTAAGGGTGTTCTAAATCATTAACAAACCAATCTTTACTTTCTGCTTTCGTAGTATAGCCACTTCTGTGTTGTTTGGGTTGTTTTTTTATATCTTCTTGAGTTGGCATGCCGCCATTTGGAAAATCCCAAGGGTCTTTATGAGCTGTTACGTAGTCTTTTATATGTGTAACCATTCTACCTCTCTCTAAAACAAGTGTTTTTAAACCATTTTCACAAAGCTCTTTTGCTGCCCAGCCACCACTTATACCAGTGCCAACTACAATAGCATCATAAGACTCTTGCTCTTCGTTGTAATAAAACTTGCTCATAAATTTTCATTGTTTATTTGAGATATTTTATAAATATAAAATTAATTTTTTACATTTAAACGCTGTAAATATTATGATTATAATAACTATATCGATGTAGTTGTTGGGTTTAATGAAAATAAAAAATAAATGAAAAAAAGTGGGTTATTAAAAATGGTTCTATTAGGGGTTATTGTTTTTTCAATGATATATTCTTGTAAAGAAGCTAAGAAAGAAGAAAAACAAGAAGTAATAGAGGTAAAAGAACCTGTGAAAGCAAAGCCATTTTTTAAACTCTCTTTAGCGCAATGGTCTATACATAAAATGATATTAGAAGAGGGCTTGGATCCATATTCTTTTGCCGAAAAGGCAAAATCTTGGGGTTTTGAAGGTTTGGAATATGTAAGTCAGTTGTACAGGAAAGAACTAGAAGCAACAAATTATTCCAAAGAAGCTATGGCGTCTTTCGTTAAAAAATGTAATGAGGAGAGTAATAAGCATGGTCTTAAAAATTTAATTATCATGATAGATGGGCAAGGAGATTTAGCAACTACAAATGCTAAAGAACGTAAGCTTGCTGTAGAGAACCATTATAAATGGGTAGATGCAGCAGCTGCAATGGGTTGCCATTCTATTAGAGTTAATTTAATGGGAAGTAAAATTGCTGAAGAATGGGTTTCTAATGCTGTTGATGGACTTACGCAATTAGCTACTTATGCTAAAGATAAGCATGTAAATGTAATTGTAGAAAACCACGGAGGATTATCCTCCAATGCTTCTAAATTAGCAAAAGTAATGGAAAAAGTTGGAATGGAAAACTGTGGAACACTACCAGATTTCGGAAATTTTTGTGTTAAAAGAAAAGATGGCTCTTACTATGGTTCTGAGTGTATAGAAACATATGATAATTATAAAGGAGTAAAAGAATTAATGCCTTTTGCAAAAGCGGTAAGTGCTAAGTCGTATAATTTTGATGAAGCAGGTAATGAAACAAAATTAGATTACGGAAAGTTACTTCAAATTGTTAAAAATGAAGGGTATAACGGATTTATCGGTGTGGAGTACGAAGGCCATAAAATGGGAGAAGAAGATGGAATTTTAGCTACAAAAAACTTATTAATAGCGGCATCAGCAAAACTAAAATAAAGGGTATCATTTTTTTACGAAAACGTTTTTGTAATAATTATAATTAGAGAATAGTTTAATAAGCTACATAATTACATGTATCTATGCATAGATACATGTAAGCTTTTAGGTAATTTATTAATGCTTTCTTTTGAATCTATATTTGATATAAATACCTTTGATAAGTATCTATTTGCTAATAGATATAAAATATGCCAACTATAATATAACAAACCAATTAATAAAATTATGAAAGAAGTTAATAAGAATAGATTGTTTTTGGCCTCATGTATGGCGCTAATAGTTACAGCAATGACTTTTGCAATAAGAGCTAGGTTAGAAACAGTTTTTGGACCAGAAGGAGTAGGATTAACATTAGAACAAATTGGATATGCATTTACTCCTGCTTTTTGGGGTTTTACATTAGCTATGTTATTTGGAGGACCTTTAGTAGATTCTTTAGGGATAAAAAAAATTACTTGGGTAGCCTTTGTTACCCATGCCATAGGTATTGTATGGACAATATTAGCAAAAGATATGACCTCGTTATTTATTGCTACTTTATTTGTTGGTATTGGTAACGGAATGGTAGAAGCTGCTTTAAACCCAATGATAGCATCTATGTATACTGATAATAAAACTAAAATGTTAAACCGTTTTCATGTATGGTTTCCAGGAGGTATTGTTATTGGTGCAATAGTTGGTTGGTTGGTGATGGATGTAATGGGTCTTAGTTGGCAAATAATGGTGGCAACATTATTTATTCCTTTACTAGCATATGCTGTATTATTTTTAGGGCAAAAATTTCCAGTTACAGAGCGTGTAGCTATGGGAATAAGTACTAAGAAAATGTTTTCTAGTTTAGGAACACCATTATTTATATTTATGGTTCTGTGTATGTTTCTTACAGCAGCATCAGAACTAGGAACAACACAACGAATAGAGTCGTTATTAAAAACATCAGTAAAAAACCCTTTATTAGTTTTGGCTTTTATTAATGGTATTATGGCATTAGGAAGGTTGTCCGCTGGGCAAGTAATTCATAAGTTACAACCAGCAGGAATGTTATTGTTTTCTGCTGTATTTACTTTTATAGGTCTATGGTTATTAACTATTACGGGTGGAGGAATGACATTTGTTGCAGCAGCAGTTTTTGCAATTGGAGTTACTTTTTTCTGGCCAACTATGTTAGGTTTTGTGGCAGAGTATTTACCTCAGACTGGAGCTTTGGGATTATCTATAATGGGAGGAGCAGGAATGTTATCAGTTTCAATTGTATTACCTATAATGGGGAAATTAATGGATGAGGCAAATGCTAATGAGGCTTTGCGTACAATGTCTATTTTACCAGCGATATTGATTGTAGCATTTGCAGGACTTTATATTTACATGAAGAAAAGAACAGTTAAAGAATAAGCACATAAATTTTTGAGTAAAAATGGCAAAAAAAATTAGATTAGGAATTTTAGGTGGCGGAGGAGACTCTCTTATTGGAGTATTGCACAGGGTAGCGGCACATATTAACGATAATTATCAGATTACTGGGGCAGTATTTAATCCAGATTTTGACGCTAATATGGCTTTTGCGAAAGAAATAGATGTTCCTACCAATAGAATATACAAAGATTTTGATACGTTTATAGAAGAGGAAATGAAATTGCCTAAGGAAGAACGCATACAAGTATGTTCTATTCTTACGCCAAATTTTCTGCATTTTCCAATGGCGAAAAAACTGTTAGATAATGGTTTTCATGTAATTTGTGAAAAACCAATGACAACATCTTTAGAGGAAGCTAAAGTTTTACAAGAGGCGCATAAAAAAGCAGGAACAGTGTTTGCTTTAACACATACCTATACTGGGTATCCTATGGTACGCCAGATGCGAGAAATGATTAAATCTGGTGCTTTAGGAAAAATACATAAAGTAGATGCAAGGTATTATCAAGGTTGGATTAATACCATTATTCATGATAAAGAAAAACGATCTTCAGTTTGGCGTTTAGATCCAGAAAAAGCAGGAATAAGTTCTTGTATGGGAGATATTGGTGTGCATGCTTTTAACTTAATAGAGTTTACCACAGGATTAAAAGTAGAATCATTATTATGTGATTTTAACTTTTTGTACGAAGATAATAAGATGGATGTAGATGGTACAGTTCTTATTCGTATGGGAGAACATGTAAAAGGAGTTATACGTGGGAGTCAAGTAGCAACGGGCGAAGAAAACGGATTAGCTATAGCTATTTATGGCGAAAAAGCTGCATTTAGATGGGAACAAGAAAATCCTAACTTTTTATACAAATTGAGTGATACTGAGCCATTGCAGGTATACAAACCAGGGCATGCTTATAATTCGGAATTGTCTTTAGGTGGTACAAAATTACCTCCAGGACATCCAGAAGGAATTTTTGATTCTATGGCTAATATTTATTTAGGAGCAGCAAAGGCAATTAGAGGAGAAAAATATAATGATGGTGAGTTTCCAACAATGTTAGATGGTGTACGTGGAATGGATTTTATAGAATCTACGGTAGAGTCGCATAAAAGCGGAAATACTTGGGTTACTTTAGAATAAACTCTAAGTGTTTTAAATAGTATATAAAAAAATCCGCATTGTGCGGATTTTTTTGTTTTGTAAACTATAGAAGGTTTACCCATAAACTTTTTCAAATTCCTGACATACAATAATCATACTTTCTCTAGGTACTCTGCCAAAAGCCTTAAGTTCTCTAGTATAATAATCCCAATGTGTTTTTTTCCAGTACGCTAAAGATTGGTCTCCTTCACCTTCAATTTTGGCATAATCTTCAGAAATATTAAAATAGGGCACTAATTTTACAGCGGTTGTTTTAATAATGCAAACAGCTTCCTTATTCCAGTTAGTAATCACCATAAAATCACCAATTTTTGGTAAAGATTCGTTTCTATACTGAATTCCTAATAAAGAAAGCGATGTTGCTTTTTTTATATTAGATTTTACCAAATTAGCACATTCATTAGCATCTTTTTCATTATCGCAAAAATGAATAACTTTTGGCGCTTCTACGAAGGCGTACTCTAGGTGGGCATCTAAATAATCTCCCCACATATTTCTTGCTGATGCATTGTCCATAATTATATTAATTCTGGTTTAGTGTTTAATTGTTTTTTTTCATTAGAAATACGAGAACTAAAGCCTAATTACATAAGCTTTTTTATAACTTATTTCTTATATTTATGACTTATCAAATAAGAAAAAAATATAAGACAAATTCTCACTCTAAATATAGGATTTAATTCTTAATATTTTAATATCAATATAAAATCTATAGTATACATATAATGAAAACAATTAAGGGGCCAGCAGTATTTTTAGCACAATTTGTAGATGGTAAAACACCGTTTAATTCTTTAGACGGTTTATGTAAATGGGCAGCAGACTTGGGATATAAAGGAATACAGATTCCTACATGGGAAAGTTTTTTAATAGACCTAGATAAAGCTGCGGAAAGTCAAACTTATTGCGATGAGCTAAAAGGCAAAGTAAATTCATATGGATTAGAGATTACGGAATTGTCTACCCATTTACAAGGGCAGTTAGTAGCAGTAAATCCTGCGTATGATACTATGTTCGATGGTTTTGCGCCAGACCAAGTAAAAGGCAATCCTAAAGCACGTACAGAATGGGCAATAGAAACAGTGAAAAAAGCAGGTACTGCCAGTAGAAGATTAGGAATTACGGCACATGCCACTTTTTCTGGAGCTTTACTTTGGCATACAGTATATCCTTGGCCACAACGCCCTTCAGGTTTAGTAGAAATGGGTTTTGGAGAGTTAGCAAAACGATGGTTACCAATCTTAAATCATTTTGATGAACAAGGTGTAGATGTGTGTTACGAAATTCACCCAGGAGAAGATTTACATGATGGTATTTCTTTTGAGCGTTTTTTAAAAGCAACCAATAACCATAAGCGTGTAAATATATTATATGACCCAAGTCATTATGTACTACAACAGTTAGATTACGTAACATTTATCGATTATTATCATGAGTATATAAAAGCTTTTCATGTAAAAGATGCAGAGTTTAATCCAACAGGAAAACAAGGTGTTTACGGAGGATATTCTGATTGGGCAGATAGAGCAGGTAGATTTAGATCATTAGGAGATGGGCAAGTAGATTTTAGTGCTATCTTTTCTAAACTTACAAAGTATAATTGTGATGTTTGGGCAGTTATGGAATGGGAATGTTGTATGAAAAGCCCAGAACAAGGAGCAAGAGAAGGCGCACCTTTTATTCAAAAGCATATTATCGAATCTACAGAAAAAACTTTTGATGATTTTGCAGGAGGAGATACGGATAAAGAAATGCTGAAAAGTATATTAGGAATCTAAAATTGGATGATGAAAAATATTTTTATGTTGGTTTTTGTAATGATGCTACTATCATGTAAGGCTCAACAGGTAAAAAACGAATTAGAAACAGTAGTGGTTCATCATGAATATGTAGGGAAAGAACCAACAAAACCTGAAGAAACAGAACTTTATTCGCCTGTTCCGCCAACTGTTATTCCTAATTTCAAACATGGAGCGCCAAGTGATGCTATTATACTTTTTAATGGAAGTAATTTAGACCATTGGGAGCATTCTAAAACCAAAGAAAAAGCTACTTGGCATTTAAATGCCGATGGTAGTATGAGTGTAAGAAATAAATCTGGAGACATACAAACCAAACAAAATTTTGGGAGTGTACAATTGCATATTGAATGGAAATCGCCTAAGGATATAGCAGGTAAAGGTCAAAGTAGAGGCAATAGTGGTATATTTCTTCAGGGAAAATATGAAGTGCAAGTTTTAGATAATAATGATAATGAAACCTATGTAAATGGGCAAGTAGGAGCGGTGTATAAACAACATATACCCTTGGCAAAAGCATCTGTTCCTTCGGGAGAATGGAATACCTATGATATTATATACCACGCTCCAAAATTTAATAAAAAAGGAGAAAAAATAAAATCTGCTTCATTAACGGTGTTACATAACGGAGTTTTAATACAAGACCATGTAGAAATAAAAGGAACTACACCGTATATTGGATGGCCTAAAAATCCGCCACACGGAAAAGGTCCAATTAAATTACAAGATCACGGAGATAATAGTAGGGTTAGTTACCGAAATATTTGGGTAAGAGAATTATAAAAGAGTAATATTAGGTCTTAATAACATTCTTTTGGTATTACTTATCTTTGCTAAAATTTCAGAAAGTTTATGATTCAATCCATGACAGGCTTTGGGAAGCACGTAATACAACTTCCTACAAAAAAAATCACCATTGAAATAAAATCTCTAAATAGTAAAAATTTAGATTTAAATGCCAGAATCCCTTCTACATACAGAGAAAAGGAACTGGAGCTACGTAGAACAATAGCTGGTTCTTTAGTGCGTGGTAAAGTAGATTTTGGATTGTATATAGAGGATACTGGTAGCGAAACTTCATCACAAGTAAATGAGGTTGTCGTTAAAAAATATATGGCACAATTAAAGGCTGTTGCAGATGGTGATGATTTACGTTTGTTAGAAATAGCAATGCGTTTGCCAGATGCTTTAAAAACAGAGCGAGAAGATATAGATTTAAACGAGTATAAATCTATACAGGAGACGCTAAAAATAGCTTTAGAAGAAATAAATGTTTTTAGAACAGAAGAAGGGAAAGTTTTAGAAGATGATTTTACAGCTAGAATTATTACGCTTAAAGAGCTTTTAGAAAAAGTAAAAGAAATGGATGCTGAGCGTATAGCTACCATAAGAGAGCGTTTAGAAAAAGCTGTAAATGATATTAAAGAGAATGTAGATGCCAATCGTTTTGAGCAAGAACTTATTTTCTATTTAGAAAAGTATGATATAACAGAAGAAAAAGTACGCTTGTTAAATCATTTAGATTATTTTTCTACAGCATTAAATTCTAGCGATTCTAATGGTAAAAAATTAGGTTTTATAAGTCAGGAAATAGGAAGAGAGATCAATACTATTGGGTCTAAAGCAAATTATGCGCCAATGCAACAGGTGGTGGTGCAAATGAAAGATGAGTTAGAAAAGATTAAGGAACAAATGTTGAATGTATTGTAATGAAAGGCGGTAAACTTATTATTTTTTCGGCACCATCTGGTAGTGGTAAAACTACAATAGTAAAACACCTACTAAAACAATCAGAGCTTAATTTAGCATTTTCTATATCTGCAACCTCTAGGCAAAGTAGAGGCGAAGAAAAACATGGTGTTAATTATTACTTTATATCGCTGTCAGACTTTAAAAATCATATTAAAAACGATGATTTTTTAGAGTGGGAAGAGGTTTATAGAGATAATTTTTATGGTACACTTAAAACTGAAGTAGAACGCTTGTGGGCAGAAGGTAAAAATGTAATTTTTGATATAGACGTAGTAGGAGGTCTTAGAATTAAGAAAAAATTCCCTGAAAATACTCTAGCAGTTTTTGTTAAGCCCCCTAGTGTAGACGAGCTTAAAATACGGTTAAAAAAGCGTAGTACAGAAAGTGAAGATAAAATAAATATGCGTATTGCTAAAGCATCTGTAGAGTTGGCAACTGCACCTCAGTTTGATGCTATTATTAAAAATTACGATTTGGATACAGCTTTAAATGAGGCTCACCAATTAGTTGCCGATTTTGTGGGTGTTGAACGAAAAAACAAAATTGAAAATGAGTAAAAAAGTAGGGCTGTATTTTGGTACATTTAACCCTATACATATTGGTCATTTAACAATTGCAAACCATATGGTAGAGTTCTCAGATTTAGATGAGGTTTGGTTTGTAGTAACCCCACAAAGCCCCTTTAAAGTAAAGAGCTCTTTATTAGATAATCATCATAGATACCAAATGATATATGATGTGGTAGCCGAATATCCTAAGTTAAAACCTAGTAATATAGAATTTAATTTACCACAACCTAATTATACGGTAAATACATTAGTGCATTTAGAAGAAAA
>CALHVB010000023.1 GCA_938039345.1 uncultured Sediminicola sp. | reverse complement strand
GCAATTTATTTAGGAGAATTTAATCCATCAATTCATATATCAGGAGATTATACCTATACAATACCAGCAAGTGGCACATGTGCAGAAGTAACATCGGTAGTTTCAGTTACGGTTTCAGAAGCATATTATGCAGGCGAAAATACAGCAGATGTAGTATTGTGTAATAATGGTACAGCTGTTGATTTAATTTCTCTTTTAGAAACAAATGGAAGCGATGAAGTATATAGAGGAGTAAATGGTGTTTGGACTAACGAAATAGGGACTGTAATACCTAATAATTATATAATTCCGAATGCAGTGGGAGCACAAACATTTAATTTTATTTATACAACTACAAACAATAACGGGTGTATAGATACAGCTACTTTAAGTATTAATGTTGTGGCATCTTTTAATGCAGGTATAAGTAGTGCTATAGAAGTATGTGAAGTAACAGCTGCATTTAATTTATTTGATGTTCTTACGGGAGATAAGCATACAAATGGTACCTGGTTTGGTCCTAATGGTTATAATGCAATTTATTTAGGAGAATTTAATCCATCAATTCATATATCAGGAGATTATACCTATACAATACCAGCAAGTGGCACATGTGCAGAAGTAACATCGGTAGTTTCAGTTACGGTTTCAGATATATATTATGCAGGCGAAAATACAGCAGATTTAGTATTGTGTAATGATGGTACTACACTAGATTTAATATCATTGTTAGAGACTAACGGAGTAAATACGATATATAAAGGAACAACTGGGGTATGGAGAAATTCTTTAGATGGGAGTTTAATAGAGAATGATTTTCTTATTCCAGATATAGATGGGAGTCAGTTTTTCAATTTCACCTACACAACAATAAATTCGACAGGTTGCGAAGATAGTGCAACTTTAGAATTTGAAGTATCATCTAGTACTAGTGCAGGTATAGGTGAGGCAATAGAGGTTTGCGAAACATCAAATAGTTTTAATTTGTTTGATATTTTAATAGGAGATAAAACTACAGGAGGAATATGGTCTGGTCCTAACGGATATAATGCTACGCATTTAGGAGAATTTAATCCATCAATCCATACATCAGGAGATTATATTTATACAATTTCAGAAAATTCAGCTTGCGCTGCACAAACAACAACCATCTCCATAACTGTTAATAGTTTACCTAATGCAGGAGAAGATTTTAGTATTACTGTGTGTAAATCTGAAAGAGAAATAAACATATTTGATTATATAGCTTCAGATATAGATAATGGCGGAATTATTACAATACAAGGAACAAATACACAAGTGTCTTTAGGTGTATTAGATATTTCTACAATAGTAGAAAATTCAATGATTTTAGAGTATGCTTTAGACGCAAATAGTTCCTGTGCTTCAGATGTTGCTATTATTACTGTAAATATAATCGCAACAGATGAGCCAACCATTATAGGAAACCCTAGTTTTTGTATGATGGACGGAGCAAGCTTAGAAGATATAGATGTAGATTCTGATACTACTTATAGTTGGTATGATAGTGATGAGTCTGATATTCCATTGTCTCTACAAACAATTTTAAAAAGAAGAACGTATTATTTGTCTAGTGTAAATGAGGAAGGTTGCGAATCTAACCGAATAGCAATAAATGTTTTGGTAAATGATATAGGAGAAGGAAATTGTACTTCTAGTATACCAGATGGTGTATCGCCTAATGCAGATGGTTTAAATGATGTTTTGGATATAAGTGAATTGCAAGAAAGTTTCCCAGATTTTAGAATATCAATATATAATAGATATGGAGTAATGGTATACGAAGGTAAATTAGGAATCAATTATTTCTCTGGAATTTCTAATGTTTCATCAAGTAGAGGAAACGAATTGCCTGCAGGGGTATATTATTATGTTTTTGAGCCTAATGATGGTATTAGTAAAAGTTTTCAAGATTCATTTTATTTAAGTAGGTAAAGAATGGGTAAGTATAAATATATAATTGCAATGCTTATTTTTTATAATGCATATAGTCAGCAAGAGTCGCAGTACACACAGTATATGTATAATATGAATATTATTAATCCGGCCTATGTAATTAATAATCCAGGAGGATTTTATTTAGGAAGTTTATACAGAACGCAATGGACAGGGGTAAAAGGAGCTCCAAAAACAGCTAATGTATTTGCTAATATTCCTTTAAGTAATAAAATAGAACTTAGTTTAAATTATGTAAACGAAGAAATAGGGGATGTTCTTAAGGAAAATTCATTTAATACAGATTTTGCCTATATACTTCAACTGCCCAGAGGAACGCAACTCTCTTTTGGTATAAAAGCAGGTGTAAGCAATTTTGAGTATAATTTTTCTGGTACCAATGTCTCTGCTGATCCAGATTTTCAAAATAGAAGTCAAATGGATTTAACAATTGGAGCTGGTTTTTTCTTATTTAGAGATAATTTTTATTTAGGAGTGTCTGCTCCTAATTTTTTGCCAATGACATTGGTAGAAGATACAGAAAGCTCGTATGAAAAAAAATTACAATTATATCTTACAACAGGCTATGTGTACGATTTAAATATGGATATTAAATTAAAACCATCGGCAGTTGTAAGGCAGTCTGCAGGTTCTCCCTTAAGTTTTGATGTTTCTTTAAATGCATTATTTAATGAGAAGTTTGAGTTTGGAGCATCTTACAGAAATCAGGATGCTATTGCATTTTTGGCAGCTATAAATCTAACAGATAGTTTTAGAATAGGATATGCATATGATTATACTACTAATAGATTAAGCGATTTTAGTAATGGTTCTCACGAATTTATTTTACTCTATAATTTTAATATTTTAAGATCTAAAAGATATACTTCCCCCAGATTTTACTAATTATGAAAAAAAGATACTACATTTTAGCCTTGTTGTGCTTTGTTCAGGTAAGTTATGGGCAATTAAAAAAAGCAGATAGAATTTATGATAGTGGAGATTATAAAACTGCTGCACAATTATATCAGGAAATTTGGGAAAAAGATAAAGATAAACAGGTTTTAGAAAAATTAATACACTGTTATTACAATAGTTATAGTTTTGAAAAAACACTTGTTACTATAGGTGATTTAGTAAATGGAGCATTTAAAAATGAAGATAAGTATTATGATAATAGTTATAATTTTATGTATTATCAGTTTCTTTCAGCAACAGGAGATTACGAAAAAGCTATAGATTATTTGGTTCTTTATAAAGAGAAGCGAGGCTTATTACCACCAGATAAAGGTGAAGCAAAAGAAGAGGTAGAAACTTTTCGTTTAAAAGATGCAGATTATACTATAAAGAAAGAAGATTTTAACTCTACAGCATCAGATTTTGGAGCTGTAAAACACAATGAGAGTATTTATTTTTCCTCGGACCGTGGTAATGATTCTAAATTAAAATACAATTGGACTCATCGTTCTTTTTTAGATATATATAAATATGAATTAGGTGAAAAAAAATCGCCTTCTCCCATGCCTAAGGTTATTAATTCGGAATTACACGAAGGTTCTTTTTGTTTTTCTAAAGATGGTAATACCTTGTATTTATCCAAAAGCAATGCTAAAAATGGAAAAGCAATTTTTGATAATAATAAAAATAATAATGTGCAATTGTATGTAGCCTATAAGGAGAAAGGAAAATGGAAAGAACCAATAAAGCTTCCTTTTAATTCTGATGAATATACATATGAACACCCTGCATTAGACCCAGATGAAAAAAAGCTTTATTTTTCTTCTAATATGTTAGGAAGTTTGGGTAGTTATGATCTTTATTATGTAACTATAAATGATGACGGAACTTATGGATCTCCTAAAAATCTTAGTTATATTATTAATACAGAGAATAGAGAGCAGTTTCCGTTTATTTCAAATGAAGGACATTTGTTTTTTTCATCTAACGGACATTTGGGTTTAGGAATGTTAGATGTTTTTGTTTCTGAAAAAATAAATGGAAAGTTTACAAGACCAATTAATTTAGGGTCTCCTATAAATTCTAGATACGATGATTTTAGCATGCGTTATTACAATTCTAAAAAAGGTTTTTTTACATCTAATAGAGATAATATAAACGATGATATTTATGCTTTTAAGCAAGTAGGAGAAATTTTTACAGCAGAATTTGTAAATCAGTTCGAAATCCGAGATAAAACTACTAAAGAATATGTAGCCAATGCTTCGGTAAATTTAATGCATGGCGATAGTACTATTTATGAAAATATTTTAGATGAAAAAGCACTATTTAATAGCAATCTACACCCAGGATTATATAAATTAAAAGCAAGTGCTTTAGGATATGAAAACGGATTTGTGGAGGTTGATATTAGTAAGGGAAAACATAAAAAGCACGTATTGTACTTAACTAAGAATTCGCAAATTGTAGATATTATAAATAACCAATCAGAGTCGTCTAAAGAAGTAATAGGGAAGTTGTTAAAGGATAAAGAACCGCCTAAAATTTTTACAAAAAATGATAAGCTTTATTTTGATATGCCTCCTATTTATTTTGATTTTGATAGGTGGGAACTCCGTGAAGATTCTAAACGAGTATTAAATTTATTTGCTAAAAAGCTTAAAAAATATCCTAGCTTACATATAAGAATAAGTGCGCATACAGATACTAGAGGTACAAACCAATATAACCAAATACTATCTGAGAAAAGAGCGCAATCTACACGTAATTATTTATCCAAAATTGGAAATATAGCAACAAAGAGAATTAGTTTTAAAGGTTATGGAGAATCTAAACCCATAATAAATTGTAATAATTGTACCGAAGCCGAACATCAAAAAAATAGAAGAAGCGATTTTGAGCTGTTAGTATATTAAGTAACTGTGTTATTTTTTTAAATAATAATTTGTAGGATTTAACATACTTATAAGTAGTCCATTATAAACATTGTGTTTTTAATGTTTCTTAAGGTTTGTTTTTGTGTTAAACAAGCAAAAAAACAATTGAAACATAACATAAAATTTAGATTAGATAAATATTGGTTCAATACACAAGTAATTTCTTTGTGTCTAAACTAATGAACTAATCTTATGAAAAAACTATTACTATTATTTGTCTTTTTATTTGGAGGTACAATATTACTTAGTGCACAATCTGGAAACATACAAGGAGTAATAACAGATGAAAACGGATTAACTGTACCATATGCATCTGTAGTTATAACACCTCTAAGTAAAGTAGTAATATCCGATACTTATGGAAAGTACTTATTTGTAGATGTTACAGAAGGAACACATACCATAAAAGTATTGTATTTAGGTTATGCAACTAAAGAGGTAGAAGCTACAGTAAATGCAAACGAAACCCTAATATTAAATATAAAAATAGAACCAGAAGTAGAAAAACTAGATGGTGTAGAAGTTATAGGGTATAACGCTAGTGGGCAAGCAAAAGCGTTAAATACGCAAAAGAATAAACAAAATATTACCAATATTATTTCTAATGATCAAATAGGCAAATTCCCAGATGCCAATATAGGAGATGCTGTAAAACGTATTCCAGGAATAACAATGCAAGTAGATCAAGGAGAAGCTAGAAATATAATAGTAAGAGGTTTAGCTCCAGAATTAAACTCTGTTACTTTAAATGGAAGTAGAATCCCCTCAGCAGAAGGAAACAACAGAAATGTTCAGATGGATTTAATTCCTTCTGATATGATACAAACGATAGAAGTGAATAAAGCAGTAACCCCAGATATGGATGGCGATGCATTAGGAGGCTCTGTAAATTTAATAACAAGGTCTTCTCCACAAAGTTTTAGATTTTCAACAACTTTAGGAAGCGGAATGAGCTTTATAAATAACAAGCGTATTTTAAACGGAAGCTTTTTATTAGGTGATAAAACGAAAGACGGAAAATTTGGATGGATGATTGGAGCATCATTTAACGATGTAGATTTTGGGTCTGATAATGTAGAGGCAGAGTGGGTTAACGAAGCAGAAAATCCTATTACACGAGAAGATATAACTGTTAATCCTTATGTAGAAGAATCAGATATTAGAACATATTTAGTACAGCGTGTGCGTAGAAGCCTTTCTGCAAACATGGATTATAGCTTTGATGCTAACAATACTATCTTTTTAAAAACAATGTACAATTTTAGAGACGATAGAGAAAATAGATTTAGACTGCGTTACAGAAAAATTGCGCCAATTTTTGCAGCAGGAACAGAAAATATTACGGGTTATGAAGGCGAAATTAGAAGACAAACTAAAGGTGGTATAGATAATAACAGAAATAAGAACAGACGTTTAGAAGACCAACGTATGCAAAATTATAGCCTAGGAGGAAATCATTTATTTGGGAATTTAAAAGTAGATTGGATGGCTTCTTATGCTGCGGCTTCTGAAGAAAGATTAAATGAGCGTTATGCAGAGTTCGAATTAGGAGATGCTATTCCTTTAAATGCAGATTTATCTAACCCTCGTTTTCCATCTTTTAGCGCTGTAAATACATCAGATGTAGCCCTAAGTAATTTTGAATACAAAGAAATTACAGATGAGAATCAATTTACAGAAGAAAAAGACTTTAATGCTTTTATAGATTTTAAATTACCAGCGAATTTCTTAGGAAAGAAAAACGGCTTTATAAAATTTGGAGGACGCTTTAAATCAAAAAATAAAGAAAGAAACAACAACTTTTTTGAGTACGATTTAGAAGATGCTTTCCCAACATTAGCAACTGTTCCTACGAAAGATTATACAGACCCAGATTATTTAGCGGGTAGCCAATACCAAGCAGGATTGTTTGCAGATGAAGCATGGTTAGGAAGTTTAAGTTTAGCTAATGGAGAACTTATACAAGATGAGTTTTTAGCAGGTAATTTTGATGTAGAAGAAAAAGTATATGCAGGTTACGTTATGGCAAGTCAAAATATTTCAGATAATTTTTCAGTTCTTTTTGGAGTACGTATAGAAAATACACAGCTTACTTCTTTAGGGAACGAGGTTATTTTTAATGATGATGGAGATTTTGCAGAAAGCGCAACTATTAATGATAAAAGTTCTTATACCAATATTTTACCAGGAGTACACTTAAAATATAATATAAGTGATAACACTATTTTACGTTTTGCTTGGACAAATACAATAGCCCGTCCTAATTATGAAGATATAGTGCCTTTTAGAAATATAATTAACGAAGATGAAGAAGTACAGATAGGAAATGCAAATTTAGACCCTACTACATCAATGAACTTTGATGTAATGGCAGAACATTATTTTAAATCTGTAGGTATTATTTCTGGTGGTATATTTTATAAAGATATTAAGGACTTTATTTATGGTTCATTATCAGAGGATACTGCAACAGGTTTCGATTTGTTTCAGCCATTAAATGGCGATAGCGCTACTATTTTTGGAGCCGAATTTGCTTTTCAACGTCAGTTAAATTTTTTGCCAGGATTTGCTAAAAACCTAAGTATATATTTAAACTATACCCATTTAACATCATCTACAGAAGGGATACGTAATGAGGATGAGGTGCGTACCGATGTAGATTTGCCAGGAACATCTCCAAATATGTTTAATGGTTCTTTGGGTTATGCAGATAAAAAGTTTAGCCTGCGTTTTTCAGCTAACTTTTCAGATGCTTATATAGATGAATTAGGAGGTAATACATTTGAAGATAGGTATTACGATCAGCAGTTCTTTTTAGATTTAAATGCATCGTACAGAATTAATAAAAACCTACGTGTATATGCAGATTTAAACAATATAACAAATCAACCTTTACGTTACTATCAAGGAGTAAAAAACAGAACACAGCAAGTAGAATTTTATGAAAAAAGACTAACTTTTGGATTAAAATACGATTTGTTTAAAAAGTAAAATAGATTTAACCTAGAATGCCTAAAAACTGCTTTTATATAAAGTAGTTTTTTAGGTGTTTACAAGCACTTTGTATGAAAAAAATATATGCATTAATATCGGTGTTGTTTTGCAGTATAATATCGTGTAAAAACGATAAAATACCAGCTATAGCACCCGATATTGTAACAGAAAACACTTTAAACGATACCGATGATCCTGCAATATGGATTCATCCGACTAACGCATCAAAAAGTATCGTTTTTGGAACTGACAAAGAAACAAACGGAGCCATATATGCTTTTGATTTGGAAGGGAAAATAATTAAAGAAAAGACTATTAGAAATATACAAAGACCCAATAATGTAGATGTTGCTTATGGTTTTAAGTTAAATGATTCTACTATAGTTGATGTATTGGCTTTTACGGAGCGAGAAAAACAGCAGATACGCTTATTTTCTATACCAGATATGAAACCTTTAGATGACGGAGGTTTTCCTGTTTTTAAAGATGAAAAAGAAGTAGAAAATAGATTGCCAATGGGAATTGCTTTGTACAAATCTCCAAAGGATAGCACATTGTATGCTATTGTAGGAAGAAAAACAGGACCATTAAATAATTATTTATATCAATATGCACTACAAGCAGATAGTATTGGCGTAAGTGCAAATTTGGTGCGTAAGTTTGGTAGTTTTAGCGGAAAAAAAGAAATAGAAGCTATTGCAGTAGATAACGAATTGGGTTTTGTGTATTATTCGGACGAAGGTGTGTGTATTAAAAAATATTATGCTGAACCATCTATGGGAAGTAAAGAGCTTAGTTGTTTTGGAGGAGCTTATTTTTTAAAAGATATAGAAGGAATAGCGATTGCTAAAAAGCCTAATGGAGAAGGGTTTTTAATAATATCTGACCAGCAAAAAGGGCAGTTTAATATATTTTCTAGAAAGGAAAATTCGTTTGTAAAAGCAGTAAATCTTAGTACGCTAGAAACAGATGGTTGCGAAGTGGTTACCACACCATTAAACAGTACTTTTAAAAACGGACTTTTTGTGGCAATGAACGATGAAAAGAACTTCTTTTTCTACGATTTAGGAAAGTTGGGCTTATGACATAATTTAGAATTGTTTAGCGGAACATATAATTATGTTCCGCTAAACACATTATAAGATTATAGATGTTACAATCTATAGTAATTTGTCTCTTAATTCTAACCAAGAATCTGCACGTTCATAATCTTGTGTGTTTACATTATGTGGAGATGTAAATAAGATAGAACGTCCTTCAAAAGTTTTAAGGTTACGACTTCTGTCATCAATTAAAATATCGCCACGTAAAATATGTTTATGACCACATAAAATTCTATTTTGCCATGGAATAAACGGAAAAAATTCATCTAACCAATCACTTTTTTCTTTTAAAGAATTAGGGTGTTGCATAGCAGCAGAAGCAATAAATACATTGTGCTTTATAGCTAATTCTTTTAATACAGCCTGACTGTCTTTTATGGGGGCTAAATTCCTAAAAAAACCAATTTGATTTGCATGGTTACGAATACTTTCTCTATGATTTTCAGAAACTTTTTGCCAAACATCATAGCCTAAGCAATCTGCTTTAGTAAGGTTTGCATTAAAATTTTTATTGTATAGTTTAATGTGTTCGCCATAAGTATCGGCTATCACCTCGTCCATGTCTACAAATAGGGTCATATTTTTTCTTTTGTATAAAGAACTAAAAAAAATAGGTTGTAGAAAAGTGTTTTTCTAAAGTTAATCTTTTAATAATAAAGGGAAGGAATCGTAATAAACCTCCCCTTTAAATGAACTCAAACCTAAATCAACCGAGTAATTAAAATTGGAACCTATAGCCAATATCTGGAAATAATCCAATTTGGTCTTTGCGGTCTATATTATTTGTAATTCTATTATATTCTCTTGAAAAGATATTTTTTTTGTTCGTAACATTTTGGACGTCTATATAAAATTGATGCGAGCTTTTATGCTTTTTACTATTCAATTTAATTCCAAACTTAATATCCCATCTTAAGTAACTTTCATATTGCTTACTATAGGCTAAATTATCTAGCAATACTTCATTTCCTGCAATTCTAGAAGCATCTAAATCTACAGGGGTATAATACCTGCCACCAGCTGTTGTAACTCTAGTATCTGTAAATAGTTTATTCTTTTTTGTTTTTCCTATTGGAAACTCTTTTCCTGCTAAAAAATTAATAACATACCCATTATTAAAAGGAGAGTTTCTTTCTATATTATCACTGCCTTTATATTTACTTTGGTAAAAAGAAGAAGTTAATAAGGTGTAATATCCTTTATTAAAGAATCGTTCTAAGGTTAATTCTATTCCTTGGTTGTAAGCAGTTCCATTGTTTACTAAAGAAGTTTTGTCGCTACTAAAACCAAAATCTGCTCCTTCAGTTATTGTAGAATAACTAGATGGGAAAGCTTGCACTGGAACATTACTTATGTCTTGGTAATAGGTTTCAATTTTAGCCCTCCAATTTTCTCCTAGTTTAATATCGTAACCTAATACATAATGGCTACTTTTTACAAAATCTAATGTTCTGTTAGTTTGTGTTAACACCCCGTTTTCATTACTATTTAAAAATAAAATAGGTGTTGGTATATTTTGATAATGAAGCCCATAGCCTAGGCTAAGTTTGTGATTGTCGTTAAGTTCATAACTTAAGCCAGCTCTAGGTTCAAAAGCAAATTGAGTATTAAGACTACTGTAAATACTATGTAAGCCAGCATTTAAAGTAATTTTTTCTGTTAGTCTAAATTGTCCTTGAATATAAGGTTGTATTAGACTTAAACTTTCGTTTACATTGTATAATGTAAATAAGTCGGGAAAGCCGTCACCATCATTATCTGGTTGGTCTTCTCTGTCTTCATTAGTAATTTTAGAAGTAATATTTTCGTATAATAACCCTGTTCTTAAAGTGGTTTTATTATTTATTTTTGAATTAAAAAGGGTAGAAAATGTTATTCTGTTTTCTGTTTCATCACTTTTTGTAAAAGGGAGTAGCGTTTCGTTTGGTGTGTTTTGATTAAAATAGGCATCCTCGGTAAAATTATTAGTAGATGTAGAAACACCAACTATTGTTTTTAAGTAAGAATTATTGCCTACAGTAATTTTGTGTTTAAGTCCCAGAACACCAAAACCAGATTTTACATAGGTATCCCTATCCTTTTCGGCAAAAAGGTCGTCAGCTTCTATGTCTTTACCTAAAAAATCAATATTAGAAGTTCCTCCGATTCCAAAGAGGGAGAAATTACCAATTTTACTTTTGCCAAAATCTAAATTAAAAGAAACATCTCCATAATTAGGAGTAGCAGAAGTGCCAGCACCACCACTTATAAGTCCAATAAGAGAGTAGCGAGCAGCAACTAAAAAGGAACCGTCTTTTTTGCCAAGAGGTCCTTCTCCAGAAGCTTCTACACCAGTAAATAACCCAACCTGAAGTGCAAATTCATTTTCATCGGTATTTCCTTTTCGTAAACCTAAATCAAATACACCCCCAATAGCATTACCATATTCTGCAGGAAATGCAGAAGTAATAAAATCGGAGTTTTTAAGCATATTAGGATTTAATGCAGAAACAGGCCCTCCGGTAGTTCCTGCAGAAGAATAGTGGTTGGGGTTAGGAATAGGAATTCCTTCTAAGCGCCAAAGTAAGCCGGTAGGAGAGTTTCCACGAATAATTACATCATTTCTACTATCATCTGGTGCAGATACACCGGCAAAGTTAGCAGCAAGCCTACCAACATCGTTTCTACCCCCAGAAAAACGCCCTACTTCTTCAACGCCAAATTGTCTTGCAGATACAGTTGCTAATTTGTTAATAGCCCTGTCTTTATTAGTGTTAGATGTTACAACAACTTCGTCTAATGAGTTAAAACTTTCGATTAGTGCTACTGTTACAACAATATCTTTTCCTGTAGTTACTTCTAAATTAGGTATTGTAGAACTTTCAAACCCAATATAGCTAACACGTATTGTTTGTCTACCAAGAGGAACTTCCTTGAGTATAAATTTACCATCGAAATCTGTAACTACTCCTGTAGCAATATTTGTATTTAATAATTCAATAGTTGCTCCCATTAATGGGTTTTCAGATTGTTTATCTATTACAGTACCTTTAATAACACCTGTTTGGGCTATACTGCTATAAAAACAAAGTACAAGCAGTAGCATTAGAATTTTTTTCATGATAATTTTATTTATTTTTTATCAAAGATGTTGTTTGGCGTATAAATTTTTATAGTAGAAAAGCTTCAATCGTTATTTTTTCATTTGAATTGTGAATTCCTGTTTTAAAAAAACAGAACTATAATTAGTAGTCTTACATACTGTTTAAATTAATTTAAAGACAGTTTAAGTAGTATTATAACAATTGCTCTAATGTATTTTTCTTTTGTAGTTAGCTCTTGTGTATCTTTAAACCTATTACAATATGTAAAATGTTTAAAAAGGAGAATTTAAAGAAATTTGGGTTTCGTTGGTTAGTTATCAATATAGTATACATTGTTGTAAAGTTAACTGTAGAAAAAGATGAATGCGAAGTGGAACAGTTTTTTGATACAGAGGCTGTTTTTTATTATTTAAGTACTTTCTTTCTTTTTATGGTTGCCTGGGAGTATAACGATTGGCTTATAAAAAAACAGTTAAAAAAAGGAGGGCTAGATTTAAAAAATAGCCTTACTATTTTAGCAATAACAATGTTAGCTTTTTTACCTGTCTGTGGGTTAATTTATTATTTAGCTTTATTCCATTTTAAAGAAGAATTGCATATTATTAGTGATGATGTTGTATTAGAGTTTTGGGGAGATTTTGCTAGGGCTATTACTTTATGTATTACGGTTGTTTTTTTTAATTTGTTTTATCATGCTATGCACCAAAGAGAAGAGATGAAACAACAGATGGTAGATTTAAAACGAGAGATGATGGCATCTAGGTATACTTCTTTAAAAAATCAGATAAGTCCACATTTTTTATTTAATAGCCTTAATACATTAACATCATTAATGTATGAGGATCGTGATTTGGCTTCTGATTTTGTAACAAGATTAGCATCTAGTTATCGGTATATTTTAGATAACAGAGAAGAAGATTTAGTGTCTTTAAGTAAGGAGTTAAATTTTTTAGATGCATTTATTTTTATGATGAATGTAAGACATAAAGAAGCCGTTTTTATAGAAACAAATATTGCAATACAAACAGATAAGTACTTAGTTCCTACGCTATCATTACAAATGTTGATAGAAAATGCATTGAAACATAATTATTACTCAAAAGAAAAACCTTTAGAAATAGTTGTTAGTGTTGTTAGCGACAATGATGCTATAAAAGTGAAAAATACGTTAAGAAAAAGAGAATTAAAAGAGGAGACTACAAAGTTAGGGCTTAAGAACATAAAAAAGAGGTATTCTTATTATACCAATACTCCAGTTTTAATAAGTGAGGAGAATAATTTCTTTGAAGTTATTATTCCACTATTAAAAAAAGATGTAAAAGAGTTTAATTTATTATCTGTATAAATTTATGACCGCAGTAATTATAGAAGATGAAGAGTTTGCAGCTAAGAGGTTGTCACAACTAATAACAGATTTGGCTCCGGAAATTAATATTGTAGGACATATAACTTCTGTTGAAAATGGAGTACAATGGTTTTCTGAACATAAAATGCCAGACCTTATATTTTTAGATATTCAATTAAATGATGGTTATGGCTTTGATATTTTAGATAATTTAGAAGATCATTCTCCTATTATTTTTACAACAGCATATAATGAGTACGCTATCCGGGGCTTTAAATACAATGGCTTAGATTATTTATTAAAGCCTATTGTAAAGATGGACCTTAAAATAGCATTAGAAAAGTTTCATAAAAATGTAACAGCAAGTAATAAAGTTTCCGATACTAAATTAGACGATTTAAAACAGCTTTTTAAAAAGGAATACAAGCATCGATTTATGGTAAAAGTAGGTAACCAGTATAGGTGGTTTAATGTAGATGATATTCCTTATTTTAAATCAAAAGAAGGGCTTATTTATTTGCATACAAAAGAAGGGAAATCGTACCCCATAGAATATTCTATAGATCAGCTAGAACATATTTTAAATCCTATTCATTTTTTTAGAATAAATAGAAAATTTATGATTTCTGTAAAAGCTGTAGAAGAAATACATACTTATTTTAATAGTAGATTGCTTTTAAAATTAATGCCAAAACAAGAAGAACAAGTGATTGTATCTAGAGAACGCACAACTAATTTTAAACATTGGTTAGATATGTAAAAAAAATCCCAAACAACAATGTTTGGGATTTAACTTTTCTTTAATAAGCTTAGTACTTAGTATCTGTAATGTTTAGGTTTATAAGGCCCCTCAACAGTTACACCAATATAGCTAGCTTGTTCTTCTCTTAATTCGGTTAGTTCAACACCAATTTTTGCTAAGTGTAATTTAGCTACTTTTTCATCTAATGCTTTTGGTAACATATAAACTTCGTTACCATATGCTTCAGCATTATTCCAAAGCTCTATTTGTGCTAAAGTTTGGTTTGTAAATGAGTTACTCATTACAAAACTAGGGTGGCCAGTAGCACAACCTAAATTAACCAAACGACCTTCGGCAAGTATTATAATATCTTTGTTGTTAATAGTATATTTGTCTACCTGAGGCTTAATAGTATTTTTGGTATGTCCGTGGTTTTTATTTAACCAAGCCATATCTATTTCATTATCAAAATGTCCAATATTACAAACAATAGCTTTGTCTTTTAAAGCTTCAAAGTGCTGTGCCTGTACAATATCTTTATTTCCAGTAGTTGTAATAACAATATCAGTATTGCCAATTACAGTTTCTAGTTTTTTAACTTCAAAACCATCCATTGCAGCTTGTAAAGCACAAATAGGGTCAATTTCTGTAACCGTTACAATACTACCAGCACCTTTAAAAGAAGCAGCAGTACCTTTACCAACATCGCCATAACCACAAACAGTTACACGCTTACCTGCTAGCATAATATCAGTAGCTCTACGAATAGCATCTACAGCAGATTCTTTACATCCGTATTTGTTATCAAACTTAGATTTTGTAACAGAATCATTTACGTTAATAGCAGGCATTGGTAATGTTCCGTTTTTAACACGCTCGTATAATCTGTGAACACCAGTTGTTGTTTCTTCAGATAAACCATTAATTCCCGCTGCTAATTCTGGGTATTTGTCTAGAACCATATTGGTTAAATCACCACCATCATCCAGAATCATGTTTAATGGCTTTTTATCTTCTCCAAAAAATAAAGTTTGTTCTATACACCAATCAAACTCTTCTTCTGTCATGTCTTTCCATGCATAAACAGGAGTACCTGCAGTAGCAATAGCAGCAGCAGCTTGGTCTTGAGTAGAAAATATGTTGCAAGAACTCCAAGTAACTTCGGCACCAAGAGCTTGTAAAGTTTCAATTAAAACAGCTGTTTGTATAGTCATGTGTAAACAACCAGCAATACGAGCCCCTTTTAATGGTTGCTCATCTTTATATTCTTCTCTTAAAGACATTAAACCTGGCATTTCCGCCTCAGCTAATTCAATTTCTTTACGACCCCAATCTGCTAGGGAAATATCTTTTACTTTATAAGCTATATAAGGAGCTGTTTTAGTACTCATATCCTTTATTTTTTTTATCTTTCGTTAAACGTGGCAATTTTTTTTAAATAGAAGGCAAAGATACTGAACTCCTATAAATTAGTTCTAAATAAGATATAAAATTATGGCGCTATATAAAACAATAACAGTAGATAAGGATATTAAAATATATATCTGGAAGGTAGAAGAAACGGAAAAGGAATTAGCTAAAGGAATTGTTTTAACTCCCAATTGTGAAGAACGGTTAAATGGCATGAAATCTGAATTACACAGAAGGGGTTTTTTAAGTATAAGACATTTATTAGCAGAAGCGGGTTATGTAGACCACGATTTGTATTATGATGATAACGGTAAGCCGCATTTAAAAGATGGTAAGTTTATCTCTATTACACATTCTCACGAATTTACAGGGATAATAGTTAGTGAAGAAAAAGAAGTGGGTATAGACATAGAAATGAAGCGCGATAAAATTTTACGTATTGCTCATAAATACACCCCTATTGAAGAATATAAAACAATAGCAAATACAGAGGCTATTATACGTAAGCTAACGATTGTTTGGGGAGCAAAAGAATCTCTTTATAAGATATATTCTGAAAAAGGATTAAGTTTTTTACATCATATTAATGTAAAAGATTTCTCTATGGACACAGGAGAGACAACAGCAGATATATTATACGAAGGTGAATTATCAAATTATCAAATTTACTTTGCTGAATTTGAAGGATACACATGTGTGTATGCTATAAAAAAATAATAAATTATAAATAATGTTTCATTATCACTTAAGTACTATATTTTTAATACTTTCGGTTTAAAATAAATGGATTCGATTACCGTTATGCAATTGATAAATTACTAAACCAATGATTAAATTTTCCAAAGACGATTTGCAACAATTATCTGTAAAAGGGATAACTCAAGATAAAGTTTTAAAACAGATAGAAACGTTTAAAGAAGGAATTCCTTTTATTAAGTTAGCAAACGCAGCTACTATAGATAATGGTATTGTAAAGTTTTCTATTGAAGAAGAAAAAGTACTTATAAGTAATTTTGAAGTAGGTATTAAAAATAAATTATTATTAAAATTTGTTCCGGCATCTGGTGCTGCTTCTAGAATGTTTAAGGCTACCTTTAATTTTTTAGAAAAATATAATCCTTCTGAACAAACTTTAGAAGCCTATATAAATGAAAAAGGAGATAAGGATATTGAGGTATTTTCTAAAGGATTAAAGAATTTTCCATTCTATGATCTTATACAGGAAAAAATAGCATCTAAAGTAACTTCTGTGAATGATGAGGTTTATTTGTTTGTAAAAGAAATGCTTTCGTCTAACGCTCTTAATTATGGGTTTTTTCCAAAAGGATTATTACCTTTTCATACTTATAAAGATACTACGGCAACTCCTTTTGAAGAGCATTTAAAAGAAGCCGCATTGTACGCAAAGTCTGGAGGTAAAGCAGAGTTACATTTTACAATATCTGAGCAGCATAATGAAATGTTTGCGATTGAGTTTTCTAAAGTTAAAGACCGTGTTTCAAAGGCAACAGACACTTCTTTTAAAGTAGATTATTCGTATCAAAAATCAGCAACGGATACTATTGCGGTAACCTTAGAGAATGATTTGTTTCGTAATGCTGATGGTTCTTTACTTTTTAGACCAGGTGGGCATGGAGCATTAATAGAAAACCTTAATGAGCAAGATGCTGATGTTATTTTTATTAAAAATATAGATAATGTAGTAACAGAAGAACACATACAAAAAATAGCAGATAGCAAAAAAATATTAGCTGGTTTATTGTTGAAAATACAAGCTAAAGTATTTGATTACGCAAATCAAATAGATGAAAATAATCTTACATGTGATCAGCTTAATGAAATGAAACTTTTTTTAGAGAAAGAATTAAATGTTCGTTTTTCAGACTCATTTGAAAGTTTTAGCATTGGGCAGCAGATAGATGTTATAAAAGATAAAATAAACAGGCCTATACGCGTTTGCGGTATGGTTAAAAATGAAGGAGAACCAGGAGGCGGACCTTTTTGGGTAAAAGATACTAATGGCAATATATCTTTACAGATTGTAGAATCTGCGCAAGTAAATATGTCTAATGAGTCGCAAGTAAGTTTATTTAAAAACTCAACACATTTTAACCCAGTAGATTTAGTATGTGGAGTTAAAAATTATAAAGGAGAAAAATATAATTTATTAAACTTTGTTGACGAGAAGCAAGGTTTTATAACAGAAAAAACAAAAGAAGGGAAAGATTTAAAAGCATTAGAACTTCCAGGATTATGGAATGGGGCTATGGCATTTTGGAATACTATATTTGTAGAAGTGCCCTTAGTTACCTTTAACCCTGTAAAAACTGTAAATGATTTATTAAAACCTTCTCACCAATAAAAGATATAATTACAGAACTAGATAAAAAAACTGCATTTTGCGGTTTTTTTTATGCTTTAAAGTGACTTTTAATAAAAAGTGGTGTCTTATTAATAGAGAACAATAAAATAGTATATGAAAGAATTAAACACCTCTTTAATTTTAGGAATTGCAACAATTGCTTTGTGTTTGTTTTCTGCTTGGCACGATAAAAAAATAAAAGCAGAAAAGAGTAGTTCAAATAAAGTATTAATAGAAGATATAAAAGCCCCCTTAATAGAAACACTAACCGGTAACTATAAGGTTGTTGATAATCAAAATAGCATTAAATATTAAGTTCTCCCCATAACAGTATAATATTTTGCATTTGATTGTTTGTTAAGAGTTGCTTCGGCAACTCTTTTTTTTATCTAATAACATAGTGTGTATTTTTTACACACTTTATAAATTTAAATACACAAAAATATACACTTGTTTTAAAATTGAAAAAACATAAAATGCTGTATGTTAGTTTCTTATGATTTTTTTGGTTATTGGCATCATCTTTTCTTTAAACATAACAAGTTTAATAATTTAAAAATACACATTATGAAAAGATTAGTTTTTGCAGCAGTATTAGCTTTAGTAAGTTTAACTACATATGCACAAGAAGAAGTATCAGAAACAGAAGTAGTAGAAGTAACTGCTCAAGATGGATTTACAGAAATTGAGACTGCTGATTTGCCAGAAGCCATTACTGCCTCTTTAACAAAAGACTATCCTACAGCTAGTATTTCTAAAGCGTATGTAAACGAAGAAAAGCAGTATAAATTAGAGGTTGCATTAGAGGATGGTACTTCTGGAACATTATATGCAGATGCAGAAGGAAACTGGGTTAATTTATAATTAAACACGTTTATATTACTTAGATTGTTCATATCAAGTAGTTGGTTTGGTTTGTTTGTAAAGGAGTTGTAGCAATGCAACTTCTTTTTTTATGATAATTTTTACAAATACAGATAGCTTGCATCAATTATTTTAGCGTAGATAGTTAAACAAACTATTTATGCCCAACATCTTAATTGTAGAGGACGATACTTCTTTTTGTCAAATGCTTCAAAAGTTTTTGATACGCTATAAATATGAAGTAGAAATTAGTTTTAATGCGGCTGAGGCAAAATCAAAATTAAAGGCAACCGCATTTGATTTGGTGTTAACAGATTTAAGACTTCCTAATTATGATGGTTTATTATTATTAGAGTATATAAAGAATACATATCCAAAAATACCAGTTATTGTAATGACAGGTTATGCAGAAGTTGATACAGCAGTTACTGCAATGAAAAAAGGGGCATACGATTATATATCTAAGCCTTTTACTCCAGAAGAAATAATGTTATTAATAACAGATGCATTAGGTACTTCTGTACAAAAAATTTATGAGGTGCCAGAATCTAGAAATGAATCTAAACCCATAAGTAAAATAAAAGGAGAAAGTGCTATTTCAAGAAAAATAAATGAATATATAATGTTGGTGGCGCCAACAGATATGTCGGTTCTTATAACAGGAGAAAGTGGTACAGGTAAGGAAGTTACAGCAAAAGCAATACATAAGGCAAGTAAAAGAAAAGATTATAGTTTTATTGCAGTTGATTGTGGTGCTATCCCTAAAGAAATTGCAACAAGTGAGTTTTTTGGGCATACTAAAGGAAGTTTTACAGGAGCTATAGAAGATAAAGTAGGTTATTTTGAAGCGGCAGATAAAGGAACTTTATTTTTAGATGAAATTGGGAATTTATCTTATGAAAATCAGATACAATTACTTAGGGCTATACAAGAAAGGAAAATTAAAAGAATAGGAAGTAACAAAGAGTTAAATGTAGATGTTAGAATTTTAACAGCTACCAACGAAAATTTATTAGAAGCCATAGAAAAAGGTGATTTTAGAGAAGACTTATATCATAGAATTAACGAGTTTTCTATAGAGGTACCCTCCTTAAAAGAGCGAGCAGACGATTTAATTTTATTCGCTACTTACTTTTTAAATAAAGCAAATAATAGTTTAAATAAAAGTGTTTTGGGTTTTACCAATGAAGTTCTAGAATTCTTTAAAAATTATAGTTGGCCCGGGAACTTAAGAGAGCTTCAGAATATAATAAAAAGAGCAGTATTGTTAACAACAGGAGATTTTATAACAATAGAAGTACTGCCCAAAGAAATTTTTCTGCAAGAACAAAAAAAGGATAGTATAGATGATTTTTCTAAAGTAAATTATGAGAAAAATCAAATAATAAAAGCATTAAAACAAACCAATTTTAATAAATCTAAAGCTGCTAAACTATTACAGGTAACAAGAAAAACACTTTATAATAAAATTAACCATTATAAGCTGGATTTATAGCTAAATAGGATTCTAGTGCTAATTTTAAAGCAGTAATTTTATTCTTTAAATCCGCAAAAATATTTAGTAATATTGATTTTTTTGTGTTTGTTTGTTCTTCTAGTTCTTCTAAGATAGGAATAATATCTTTTGTTTCTAATTGGCGAAACATAGGAAGCATTCTATGGGCTATATTTTGTATTTCGGTAGTGTTATTATTTAAAATAGCATTTTTTAGCAGCCCTGTATTTATGGTAGTTTCAGTTATAAAAGTTTTAAGAATATCACTAATTGCATTTATATCGTTCCCTAAAAAAGAATGTAAAATAGTTAAATTAAAAAGGGTAGAAGTTGATTTTTTAGTGGTTTTTAAAGTATTTGTTTTTACAACATTAATATAATTTGGAAATAAACCCAGGAGTATTTTTAAAAGTTCATCTTTAGAAAAAGGTTTATAAAGTAT
Source organism: uncultured Sediminicola sp. (assembly GCA_938039345.1). The sequence goes on along the minus strand of CALHVB010000023.1, from coordinate 4,380 downwards.
GGAGGTAAAACCAGCATTTGTATAAGTACTTTTTTCTATTTTTTTTCTGCCAGTCATGGCAATTATTGGTTGGTTTTTATAATGGATATAATCGGTAGATTTTAGCTCTTTTAAAACTTTAAACCCTGTAATTGTAGGCATCTGAATATCTGTTAAGATTATATCATAGGAAATTTTTTCTTGGGTTTTAATCAGATTAAAATCATGAAATGTATGGCTTGTTATGTCTAAATTATTACACACTTCTTTTAAAAGTCCTAGCATAGATAAATCGTCATCAATAATTAAAATAGATAGTTTTTTTAGCGTATTTGTTTTTAATTCTTTGTGTGCATTTATAGCTTTAGAAGCAGTTTTTAAGGGTAGAGATATGGAGAAAGTGCTCCCTTTTTGTATTTCACTCTTTAATTCTAAAGAACCCCCTAATAAAGTAATTAGTTTTTTAGAAATAGTAAGCCCCAGACCATAACCACCATATTTTTTTTCAGTAGTAATATCTGCTTGTGAAAATTCTTTAAAAATTAATTCTTGCTTTTCTTTTTTAATACCAATACCAGTGTCGCTTATGTTAATAATGGTAGTGCATGTATTATTATTTACATTCTTAATAAAGGCTTTAACAGTAATAGTGCCATGGTCTGTAAACTTGTAAGCATTACTAATAATATTAGTTACAACTTGTCTAATACGAAGCGCATCACCTACAATAGCTTTTTTTAAGCTATCATCGATATCTAAAATAAGCTGAATGGGTTTTTTAGCGTGTTGTTCTTTTATGTTTTCTGCAGTTTCTGTAATTAACTCAGATAAGATAAAAGGAGATTTATGTATTCTTATTTTCTCTGCTTCTAGTTTAGAATAATCTAATAAATCATTTACTAGATTGTTTATATAGTTTGATGCTGAGCTTATGCTTTTTAAAAAATTAAACTGTTTGTTATTAAGAGATGTGTTTTGCATTAATTCGGAATAGCCCAGAATCGTATTTAAAGGCGTTTTAAGGTCGTGACTTACAGTAGAGATTAGTTGTTCTCTACTTTTTAAAAGTGATTCGGAATACTTTTTTTCTTTTTCTAATTTAATGCGGTATAATTGAGATTTCCAATAATCTTTTGTGATTAAAAATGTAAAAAAAGCAACAATTAGAAATCCAATAATCGCTGCTAAACCAGCTAAACGAATACTCTTTTTTAGTAATTTTTTTCTTTGTGTTATATTGTTTAAGTTGTTATTATTTAACTCCTGTTCTAAGGCATAAATAATATGTTGTAATTGTTGTGATAGAGCAAGGTCGTTACGTGCTAATGTAAGCTCTTTTTTATTTAAGTTGTATTGTGTTTTAATATCTGTTTCTCTCGCTTTTGTTAGTAAAGATTTAGAGATGCTAATAATAGAATCTATATTCTCTATGTTTTTTTCTTCAGGAATATTTTTGTTTAAATAAGCTACCCAATTTTCTAATACCTTTCTTTTGTACGGAGATAGTTTTTCTGGTTTTTTTTCAAAATTGTATATGGTGAGTCTACCAAAGGAAGCTTCCATTTTATGAAACTCTTTTAAAGCAGTATCTATAGAATTAATTTTGTTATTGTTGCTTTTTAAATTCCAGAAAGTAGTACTGTTTTTAACTTTCTCTAATAATAGTATCTGCACACTATCTAATAAAGTGGTTTGGTGTTTACTATTTGTAATTAATTTTAGTTGATCTATATCTACAAGAATACTGTCAATTTTTTTAATGTAGCTATTAAATTTTGATTTGGTTTTATGCTGAAAAGCTATTTTGGAAAGACTCTCAGCATCATATAAATGAGTTAGTAAAGCACTTGTTTTTATAAGTTTTGAGTCACTCTCGGTAGTGTTTTGAGAAAGAATATATGTTTTAATTTCAAAAAAAATAAAGAAGCCTACGATTAAAGTTAAAACACCCAATATTAGGTAGCTAGTAATTATTTTTGCCCTAAATCTTTTTTTTAAATCATTCATCATTAGAAATACGTATAGAATAGGTTAGGAGTTTATTTTTATACTCAATATTTTATTTAGATGTTCTTTAATCTCTTCTAGAAACCTTTATTTTTGGTATCATAATAGAAATACATTCTTATGGGATTACCTAAAAAAATTAGATGGGGAATAATTGGCTGTGGAGCTGTAACAGAAATTAAAAGTGGACCTCCCTATAAGAATACAAAAGATTTTGAACTGGTTGCTGTAATGCGTAGAGATGCTGTAAAAGCAGAGGATTATGCTAAAAGACACCAAGTAGCAAAATTTTATACTAATGCAGACGATTTAATTTTAGATAATGAGGTAGATGCTATTTATATTGCTACACCACCAGATTCTCATAAGTTATATGCACTAAAGGTGGCACATGCTGGTAAAATTTGCTGTGTAGAAAAACCTTTATCTCCCAGTTATGAGGATAGCCTTATTATTTATAATGCATTTAAAGAAAAGAGATTACCATTATTTGTGGCTTATTACAGGCGCTCGTTACCACGGTTTTTAAAAGTAAAAGAATGGTTAGTTCATAAAAAAATAGGAGAAGTTAGGCATATACGTTGGCATTTAAGTAAGCCTGCAAATGATTTAGATATTAATGGAACTTATAATTGGCGTACTGATGCTGCTGTAGCACCAGGTGGTTATTTTGATGATTTGGCAAGCCACGGGTTAGATTTGTTTGTTTATTTATTAGGTGCTGTAAAAAAAGCAATAGGAATTAGTACCAACCAACAAGGATTGTATACAGCTAAGGATGCAATTACTTCTTGTTGGATTCATGAAAATGGAATAACAGGAGAAGCTAGTTTTAATTTTGGAGCAAATACCAGAGAAGATAAAGTAGAAATAATAGGTAGTGCTGGGAGAATAGAATTTTCGGTATTTAAAGAAGAGCCAATTATATGTTTTAATGCTAAAGACGAAGAACGTTTATTTATAGAAAACCCTAAAAATGTACAGCAATATCATGTAGAAAATATTCGGAAACATCTTATGGAAAACAAAGAGCATCCATCAATAGGAGAAACGGCATTGCATACCAGCTGGGTTATGGATAGTATTTTAGGAGTTATTAATTAGAAATTGTAATAATGTTGCCATTACCTGTAGCTCTATATTCTAGCATATCGTAATACCTATTGCCATCGTCTGGTCTATTAAGTAGTTGCCCCGTAAATAATAAATATTCATAATCTTCACAAGAACAAGTAACAACACTACCATCTAGTGTCATAGTAGAACATCCGTTAGGCTCATGGTTAGGACAACTAGCTTCAAAGGCTCTGTAGGTATTAAAGTTAGCTCTAATAACAAATACACCACGAGTTGCCTGCGGAGAATCTACGTAAACAGCACTTCCTATATTGGTTAAAGCGTTATAAGTAGGCAAATTTGTATTAATAGAGAAAGAAATATTTAATTCTTGTAAAAAAGGATTTCTATTAGTTCTATTAGAATCGCAAGAGAAAAGAATAAGCAATAATAAAATAGTAAATAAACGCTTCATACCGTAATCTGGTTTTAGTATAATTTACACAAAATTGAACAAAAAAAATGTATATTTGTCTTAAATCCTCTATAAAAAGAGGATTTTTGTTATTTATAAAATAAATAAGTTATGAGTAAAGTATCTTATTATACCGCAGAAGGATTAAAAAAATTAAGAGCAGAATTAAGTCAGCTTAAAGATATAGAACGCCCCAAAGCATCACAAGCAATTGCAGAAGCAAGAGACAAAGGAGATTTGTCTGAAAATGCAGAGTATGATGCGGCTAAGGAAGCACAAGGATTATTAGAACTTAAAATATCTAAATTAGAAGAAGTAGTTGCAGGAGCACGTTTAATAGATGAGTCGCAATTAGATACATCTAAAGCATTGGTATTGTCTACTGTTAAGATAAAAAACCAGAACAATGGTATGGAAATGAAATATACCTTGGTAGCAGAAAGCGAAGCTGATTTAAAAACAGGTAAGATATCTGTAAATTCTCCAATAGGTAAAGGCTTGTTAGGGAAATCTGTGGGTGATGTAGCAGAAGTAAAAGTGCCAAACGGTATTCTAAAATTAGAAATTGTAGAAATTACAAGAGACTAAAAACCGAATAAAATTATATATTTAATCCCATCAAAATTTTGATGGGATTTTTTATGCAAACAAGCTACTAAACAACAAAGCCATGGCAAGTATTTTTACTAAGATTATTAACGGAGAAATTCCATGTTATAAGATAGCCGAAGACGAGCATTTTTTTGCTTTTTTAGATATAAATCCAAATGCAAAAGGACATACCTTATGTATTCCTAAGAAAGAAGTAGATAAACTTACCGATTTAGATAAAGAAACTTATGCAGATTTAATGATGTTTTCTA
>CALHVB010000022.1 GCA_938039345.1 uncultured Sediminicola sp. | reverse complement strand
TAAGGTAGAATTAGCATCTCATACAGATTCTAGAGGTAGCGCATCAGCAAACCAAGCATTATCTGAAAGAAGAGCACAAGCAGTAGCAGAGTACTTAAAAACAAAAGGAATTAACGCTAGTTTATTAGTAGCTAACGGTTATGGAGAAGCTAAGTTAAAGAACAGATGTAAAGACGGTGTTTCTTGTACTGAAAGAGAGCATGCAGCTAACAGAAGAACTGAATTTAGATTAATTAACTAATCTATCATGTTTAAGTATATAAAAAGGCTTCCAAATTTTGGAAGCCTTTTTCTTTTATATAGCTTACTATTAGCCTTTTGTAATACTTCCAGAAACAGATTTTGTTTTTTCTACTTGTGGCTGTCCTGTATAAGAAATACTGCCTCCACTAGATGCATTTGCATTTAAAACATCTAAAACATTAACAGTAATACCAGAACCACTACTTGCTTTAGCGCTACATGTTTTTGTAATTAATTTGTTGGCTTTTATTTGTGCACCACTACTTGCATTTGTTGCTAAATAAGAAGTGTTTCCCGATACTCTAATATTGGCACCACTACTTGTTGTAATAGAAACCTTATTAGCTGTAACATCTAACTTTACATTAGCACCACTACTTGCATTTAATTCTATATTATCAGCTTCAATAGTATTCTCTGCTATTAGATTTGCTCCACTAGAGCTTTTTAATTGAGTAATGATTGGTAATGATATATGTATTTTTTTGGTTGCAGAACCTATATTTTCAGAGGTGTGAATATATAATTTCCCATTTTTAATGTCTGTATTAATAAGGTCTATAATATTTTCATCTGCTTCTACTAAAATGCTTGTTTTGCTAGATTGTGTTATATAAACTTCTAAGCCTTCTGCAGCAGATATTTCGGTAAATTCTTCAGGAGTTTCTCTAGTATCTTCTATAACTAATCCGTTACCTTTTTTACCGTTACTAAAGTTTCCGCTAAATACGCAAGAAGAAACAAATAGTGCTAATACGATTGAAATTAAAATTTTTACGATTGTTGTCATGACTGTTGTTTTTTGATTGTTTTTGTTTTGATGATGATTAGTGTTGTATTGTTTAATTTGAGGTAAAATTCATTATTATGTGTTTTAATATCTAAAAAGAGTTACTTAACTGTTGTATGTGTATGATGAGTTGTTTTTTAGTTCTCATCTGCATTTATTTTTATGCCATCTTCGTTTATTTTCATTTTAAAAGAATCTCCATTATCATTTACATCGATGTCAATTCCGTTTTCATCAATTATAATTTTTCCTTTTTCTCCGTTTTCATTAATTTTTATATTAATACCTTCTTTATTGATATTAATTTTATTGTCATCATTTTCTATTTCTTTATCTGGGCAATCTTGGCATATTAATTTTCCTTTTTTGCTCATTAGCCATGTATATTTAGCTATATCGCACCCATTCATATCACGATTGTTATCAGCTCTCATTGTCCAACAAGAATTATCACCTTTATTATAATTCACTAACATTTTTGCTGGTACATAAATGTTTATATGCATTTCTTCATCCTTAAATCTACTTATTTCTGATAGTGTAAAATAGTTGTTAAGTAGTAGTGTATTATCTTCTATTTCATAATTATATTCAATTTTGTCAGCATTCTCTCTGGCTTCATTGAAAGAAGGTCCGTTTGCTTCTTTTCGTATTTCAATTTTAATAATGGAGTCTTTTGCTTTTTTAATATGAAACCTTACATCATCAGATAATAATATTTGCTCACCTTTATTATCGTGAGTAACAATCATATTATCTACTCTATGGATGTTTCCACTATTATAAAACATATTTGTAGAGTTTAAAGCAATTTTTAAAGTATCTGAAGGCTTTTCAATATAAATTTCATTTTCTGTAATAGTACTTCCAGAATAAGCATGAGAAGCAGCTTCTTTAACTCCAATAATAACTAAGCTTATTATAGCTATTAACCAAAGCCCTAATAATGAAAATTTAGCAACATTCCCTATAGATTTTAGATTGGTTACCAATATTTTTAATCCTAAATAGAATAAAAAGAAAAACGGAATCCCTACAGCAAAGAATGTAATTAATGAAACAAGCCATGTAGGTGCTATTGTTGAATTTAGTATAAAATTATCTACCCATGGTAAATTAGCCCAGTCTAATGTACCTATAGTTAATAAACCTATAAACAAAGCAATAACAACTGTAGCGCCAATAATAATAAGTAGTATACCAATGAATTTACCAAAGACTTTAAAAAGAAACATAATGATGTCTCCTAGGGTATCAAAAAAAGTTTTGCTGCCATTTTTTACTTTATTTCCTACCTTTTCGTAGTCTACATTTTTTACTTTTTCTGCTACTTCATCAAACCCCTCTTTTACTTTACGTTCTATATTACTAATATTTACGGTTTCACCTCTCATATCTAATTGCTGAGAAGTAGTTTTAGCCTCTGGAATTAATATCCAAAGCAGTCCATAAATTAAGATAAAACCTCCCCAAGAAAATACAGTAAGAAGTACTAGTAATAAGCGTATCCATAAAGAATCTATACCAATATAGTGTTCTAAACCAGCACAAACACCCCCGATATATTTATGTTCTATATCTCGGTATAATTTTTTAACTCTTTTAGTTGCAGAAGAAGATTTGCTAGTATTGGGTTCGTCTTCAAAAATATCTTCGTCTACGATATAATCTTCTGGTTGCCCCATAATAGCTATAACATCGTCTACTTCTTTGGTAGTTATTACTTGTCTTTCATTTTCTAATTTTTCATGAAAAAGTTCAGCAATACGCGCTTCTATGTCGGCAATAATTTCATCACTACCAGGCGTATTTGCAAATGATCTAGTAATAGATTCCAGATAGCGACGCATTTTGTTGTAAGCATCCTCATCTATATGAAATAGGATGTTTGCGAGGTTTATATTTACGGTCTTGTTCATTTTAGTTGTTTTTTATATTGTACTTGTATTTATACAAGTATTTGCTGCTAGTTGTTTAAAATCTAATTTTTACTGGTTACTATATTGGTAGCATTTCTTAACTCGTTCCAAGTAGTATCTAATTCTTTAAGAAATAGTTTGCCGGTTTCTGTTAGTGTATAATATTTTCTTGGTGGGCCAGAGGTAGACTCTTCCCAACGGTAGTTTAGTAAACCAGCGTTTTTTAACCTTGTTAGTAGTGGGTATATGGTTCCTTCTACAACAAGCATTTTGGCATCCTTTAACGTTTTTAAGATTTCAGAAGCATACTTATCGTGCCCGTTAAGGATAGATAGTATACAATACTCCAAAACTCCTTTACGCATTTGTGCTTTTGTATTTTCTACATTCATAATTTGTTTTCTTTTTATGCGTAACACTTTTTAGCGTGTTCGATATAATATCTTGCATACATTAACTGTTCGTCTCCTCTTTATACCTCTTCTCTTATATGGAGAAGAGGGTAGGAGGATCATGATTGATTTTTGATTGATAATGACTAATTATAATTAATAAGGAGTGATGAGTTCCTCTGTTTTACTTTATAAAATTGATACAAATAGGATATTTAAATTCTTGTCCTTCGTTGGTTCTTAAAGTGGCTAATATGGTATATACAATATTAATAATAGCTATACTTCCTTGTAGTAAACCCGTTATTCCAATTGGTAACCACCAAGAATTATGTCTGAAACTATCTAAATTGAAATTAATATTTATGCTATTTAAATCGTTAAGTCTATTAAAATTAAAAACATTAAAATCTAATAGGTTAGGAATTGTGTGTATAAAAAAAGGAATACTAATAATTCCTATAACCATAGAGTAGAGTAACAAGCTTATCTGAAAATTTAAAGCCTGTTTACCATTATAATCTACAAAAGCATATTCTTTCTTGTTTGCTGTCCATAAAATTAGTGGCAGAATAAAGTTTCCAAATGGAATAAAGAATTTTGAAAAAGTAGATGCATGTATAATAGACGATAAATTACGTTCGTGCTTGGTAAATGTATTTGTCATAATAGGTAATTTGTGTTGTTTTTAATATGGTGCTTATATATAACCTAATAACTTACAATGCAAATATATGTCCAAAAAAAGGTACTATGCAAAACAAAGTACTAAAATTTAACATAAATTTAACAATTTAAAATAATCTAAATACATTTTCATAAGCTATATATTTTCAATACTTTAGGAGGATATAAAATACTTTATGGGACTTTCTGCAAGCAAATTTAATACGTTTACCTTTTTTAAATTGCCATCGGCTTGGTGGTCTGGAGTACGTGTAAAATATATAGATGATAATAAAACAGTAGTTACCGTAAAGCACCGATGGTTTAATCAAAACCCTTTTAAATCTATGTTTTGGGCAGTACAAGGAATGGCAGCAGAGCTTAGTACAGGTGCTATGGTTATAAATAAAATAAAAGAGAGTGGAGTTAAAATTTCTATGTTAGTAGCTAATAATAAAGCAAATTTTTCTAAGAAAGCTATTGGTAAAATTACATTTACTTGTGAAGATGGTTATTTAATACAAGAAGCTTTAGATAAAACTATTGCGTCAGGGGAGGGGCAAACCTTCTGGATGAAATCCGTGGGAGTAAATGAAGCGGGAGTTGTAGTGTCTACTTTTAATTTTGAGTGGACCGTACGCGTAAAAAAATAACAGAGAAAATTCCTTTCTCAATATTAATTATATATATTTCAACTAACTTTTTATAGTTATAAAATTTAACGAACCAAATTACTATTTATGACCTTAGGAATTATTTATTCGCTTATTTCAGCAGTATTACTAGGACTTTACGCATTACCATCTAAATACACCAAAAATTACGCTTGGGAAAATACTTGGGGTGGTTTTTTCTTTTTTGGAATGATTGTAATTCCATTAATCACAACTTTTTTATTAGTAGATGATTTGGGTGGTATTTATAGTCAAATTCCTAGTTGGATATTTTTTGCTATGTTAGGCCTTAGCTTCTGTTGGGGTATTGGTAATATAATGTGGGGGTTTAGTATATCCTCCATTGGTATGTCCTTGGCTTTTAGTCTCTTTTTAGGGGTTATAACTTCTATAGACACCGTATTGCCTTTAATTTTAGTTCCCGAAGGGCAAGAGAGTATTATAGGTACACCTATTGGTAATATTATGCTTTTTGGAATTTTTGTAATCGTATCAGGAATTGCATTAAACGGTTATGCAGGAGTGCTTAGAGATAAGAGTAAACAAACAGATAATAATTT
>CALHVB010000021.1 GCA_938039345.1 uncultured Sediminicola sp. | reverse complement strand
AAAATGAAAATTGAAATACAGGTTACTGCATTAAAAAAACAAAATTAGTGTCAAAAATTTTTAAATTCTTTTTAAATCTTATTCCAAGACCTGTACTTATAAAACTCAGCTATTTAGTACGTCCCATATTGGCTTTTTCGTTACGTGGAAAGACTTATGAAGACCCAATTGATGGTAAACAATTTAAAAAATTTCTCCCTTATGGGTATGAGAATCCTAGAGAAAATGTATTATCTCCTTCTAGCCTATCATTAGAACGACACCGATTACTATGGCTGTATTTAAAAAACGAAACTAATTTTTTTAAAACTAATACTACAAAATTAAAGGTATTACACTTTGCGCCAGAGCAGGCATTTTACAAAAGATTTAAAAAACTCAACACCATAGAATACACTACTACGGATCTAAACTCTCCGTTAGCAGATATTAAAGCAGATATTTGCAACTTACCATTTAAAGACAATTCTTTTGATGTTATTTTCTGCAACCATGTATTAGAGCATATTCCAGATGATACAAAAGCAATGCAAGAACTGTATAGAATATTAAACCCAGGGGGTTGGGGCATATTTCAAATACCTCAAGACTTAAACAGAACAACTACTTTTGAAGACAATACAATAACTGATAAAAAAGAACGCGCTAAGATTTTTGGGCAATATGACCACGTACGTATTTATGGTAGAGATTATTTTAACAAACTTAGAAGTATAGGGTTTAAAGTATCTGAAATAGATTATACCAACCAAATGTCTCCTGAACACTTAAACCGTTACAGATTAGCAAAAGGAGAAATTATTCCTCTTATTAAAAAAGAATAACCACGTAATTATTTTTCTTAAAAATGCTTAATATTACGTGTTTTTGTTTAACTTTTTAACAAAAAAAAAATATGTTTCTTACTAAAACATATTATATTTACTTTTTTTAAAAGTTAGAAATAGGAATGACAAAGAACATAGTTTCTATATTTTTTTCAATAGTTTTTATGGTATCTATATCAGCACCTACTGTTATTTATATCATGGATGACTCTGTAGATATTTCTTTGCTTTTAACATCTAATGATGATGAAGAAAAAGAAGGAGAAATAAGTAATGACAAAGAAGTTCTTTTTCTAGAAAGCCTAAACAATGAAGTTCATTTTTCTTCAAAAAAAGCAGAAAACAATTTAGTTTACTTTTTTAAAAAGTATACAAAACCTCATTTAAATTTAATTTTTCCTCCACCAGAATTATACATATAATAATTTCGTTTTTCACAGATTTCTTCAAAAAATCTATCAATTAATCTTTAACATATTTTAGTTTCAACTAAAGTATAATTTATTATTCTATGTTTAAATATATTAAGAATGACTTACCTGCGAGTATAGTCGTGTTTTTTGTTGCTTTACCTCTATGTTTAGGTATTGCATTAGCTAGTGGCGCCCCTCTATTCTCTGGTTTAATAGCTGGTATTATTGGAGGTATTGTTGTAGGAGCCTTAAGTGGATCCAACATTGGTGTAAGTGGTCCTGCTGCAGGTTTAGCAGCCATAGTATTAGTGGCTATTACCTCTCTTGGATATCAAAATTTCTTGGTTGCAGTTGTTATAGGAGGTGTAATACAGCTTTTATTTGGTGTTTTACGTTTAGGTATTATTGGTTATTTTTTCCCTTCTTCTGTAATTAAAGGAATGCTAACTGGTATTGGTATCATTATTATACTAAAACAAATTCGATTCTTTTTTGGAATGGATAAAAATGTTAGCGGAGATATTGATTTTTTAAAGGTTGAATGGAACAATTTACTATCTGGATTATTAAATGATATAAACGCTTTATTAAGTGGCAACATAAGTATAGGAGCCACAGTAATTGGTATAATAGCTATAGGTATTTTACTTTTATGGTCTAATGTACTTTCTAAAAAAGGAAAGATTTTTCAATTAATACAAGGACCTTTAGTTGCTGTAGTAGTAGGTATCATATATTATATTACAACCAAAGATGGTTCTATGGGACTTGTAGAAAGTCAGCTTGTATCTGTACCTGTACCAGATAGCATTGATAGTTTTAAAGGGCAATTTAGCTTCCCTAATTTTGCAGTAATTAGTAAACCCGAAATTTGGATTACTGGTTTTACCATAGCATTAGTAGCTTCTTTAGAAACCTTACTTTGTGTAGAGGCTACAGATAAATTAGACCCTCACAAGAATGTAACACCAACGAACAGAGAATTATTTGCCCAAGGAACAGGAAATATAATTTCTGGCTTAATAGGAGGTTTACCAATTACACAAGTAATAGTTCGTAGTTCTGCAAACATACAATCTGGTGGTAGAACAAAACTATCTGCAATTGTTCATGGTTTTTTCCTTTTAATATCTGTTATTTTAATTCCAACATTACTAAATAAGATTCCATTAGCAGTATTAGCTGCAGTACTTTTTATTGTTGGTTTTAAATTAGCAAAACCTTCTACATTTAAAACAATGTTTAGCTTAGGTTGGAAACAATGGCTACCGTTCATGGCAACTGTTTTACCAATGGTAATTACAGGCGACTTATTACTTGGTATTGGTTTAGGTTTAGCTGTAGGGATTGTAGTTATATTATTAAAAAGTTTCCAAAATTCTCATTTCTTACATAAAGAAGGTGAAGATGTAGATGACGGTAAAATAAAAATGACTTTAGCAGAAGAGGTTACTTTCTTTAACAAAGGAGCTATCCTAAAAGAATTAGATAATTTACCACGCGATTCTACATTAGAATTAGATGTAACCAAAACCAGATATTTAGATAATGATATTATAGAAATTTTAGACGATTTTGCTTTTAAAGCCAAGGAACGTAATATCAATATTAAGCTAATCTCTGAAAGAGGTATTGTAGAAAATCCTGATAGTTACCTAGAGTTTTTTAAATTAAATAAAAAAAATTAATCCATTATTAAAAGAATAAAATAATGAAAGCATATACAAAAGAAACACAAGCTTTAATAACCCCCAATAAGGCAGTAGAATTATTAAAAGAAGGTAATGAGAGGTTCCAAAAAAAATCACAGGTAAATAGAGATTTACTAGAACAAGTTGGTGATACAAGTAAAGGGCAATATCCTTTTGCCACTATTCTAAGTTGTATAGATTCTAGAGTATCATCAGAATTAATTTTTGACCAAGGTATTGGCGATATTTTTAGTGCTCGTGTTGCGGGTAACTTTGTTAACGAAGATATCTTAGGAAGCATGGAGTTTGCTTGTAAACTTGCAGGAACAAAAGTAATTGTTGTTTTAGGACACACAAGTTGTGGTGCTGTAAAAGGTGCTTGCGACGATGCAAAATTAGGAAACCTAACAGCAATGTTAGCCAAAATTAAACCTGCCGTTAATGCAGTAGCAGAACCAACAGATGCAAGCATAAGAAATTCTTCTAATATTGAGTTTGTTAATAATGTTGCTAAGAAAAATGTGCAATTAACTATTGACAGAATTGTAGAGGAAAGTCCTGTTTTAGCTGAAATGCAAGAAGAAGGAGCTATTAAAATTGTAGGAGCTATGTACCATATAGATAGTGGAGCCGTAGAGTTCTACAATTAGTTTTTTATGAAAATTTTAAATTCAAAAATAAAATTGGTAGCATTATTCACAGTAATAATGCTACCTTTTTTTGTACAAGCGCAAGACAGTAGTCTAGGTAATTGGCTTATTTATATTGGAAATAAAAAATTAGAAAATAGCTGGAACATCCATAACGAAGTTCAGTATAGAAATTACAATGCTATTGGAGATTTAGAACAGCTATTACTAAGAACTGGTTTAGGCTATAGTTTTAATGAAAATAAAAATAATATTTTATTAGGATACGGTTATGTTTTGTCTGAAAACTACATTGCTAATACAGATGATAAAGTAGCTGTAAATGAGCATCGTATATTTCAACAATTTATATCAAAACAAAATATTGGCAGTGTAAAATTACAACATAGATATAGGTTTGAACAGCGGTTTGTTGAGTCTGATTTTAAATTACGTTTTCGCTACTTTTTAGGCTTAAATATTCCTTTAAGCAAAAAAGAAACTATAGATAATACCTTTTATTTATCTGCTTACAATGAAATTTTTCTAAACACCAAAACATCAATTTTTGACAGAAACCGTGTTTATGGAGGCTTAGGGTTTCATTTAAATAAAAATATTAAACTGGAGGCTGGTTATATGAATCAGTTTTTTGAAACATCTGGTAGAGACCAGTTTAATATTATT
>CALHVB010000020.1 GCA_938039345.1 uncultured Sediminicola sp. | reverse complement strand
GTATAATTTCCTGCTGTTAAATTTGAAAAGGTATTACCTGTCTGGTAATTTGTGCCATCTAAACTATATCTATAAGGAGCATTTCCGCCTGCTATACTTAAAGCTATTGCCCCATTATTCCCGCCAAAACAGGTAACATGTGTAGGCGTTGGTGTTATTACTATTGGAGCATCTTGAGTAATAGTTATTTCTGTACAAGCAGTACAACCAGATGGTCCTCCGCTAGGGTTACGAAGGTATATATCATAATCACCAGGAGCAAATACTGTTCTGATAGTGGAAGCATTAAAATCTGGCATCCTAGGTGTTACCCCATCTGGAACAACAGCATACTGAAATGAACCATCTCCTCCAATAGCCGTAATTGTAATATCTGTAGATGAACTACACGCTGAAATTGGATTTGCTGTAGCTGATAGTCTAATCCCTGGAGAAATACTAACGTTTTGTTGAACTCCTATACATCCATATTGATCTTGTACATTTATTGTATAATCTCCTGATCCTAAATTTGTAAACGTATGTGTAGTAGCTGTTGCCGGACTTGGTGCTACATAAGCACCGCCATTAATACTAAATAATAATCCGCCATTACCGCCTGTTACAGCTACCATAATAGTGCCATCATTATTCCCTGAATAACACGTACTTGGTGTGGCTGTAAATGATAAACTTGCTGGTGCTGCTACATTAATTGTTGCTGATACTAGCTCACAATTATTTGCCGCAGTATAATTAGCATCTCGCATCCTTATTACATAATCGCCAGCGACTGTTACTGCATTAGTAAATTCTGTACCCGACTGAAATGCTACTACTACTGCTCCTGCTAAAGTCTCTAATTGATAACTATAAGGTGCTTGTCCGCCACTAAATGTATTCGCTACTATTGTAGCCGTTGGATCCAAACACGTTAATTCCTTACTCACTATTCCCGATACGGATAAAGCATCTGGCTCCGTAATTGTTCTTCCTATTTCTCTAACACAACTTGGCTCATTCTGTCTTCTAACATATATCGTATGACTACCAGCTGTTAACGGATGTGTTGCTACTGCTGTTGTTACTGGTGAAGTAGTAGATAACGTTGGGCTAGCAAAAGTATTATCATCTATACTGTACTCAAAACCAGTTGCTGCATCAAAATTTTCTACCTCAAAAGTTATTGTACCATCATTAGCGCCATTACAACTAATATTCGTAGATGATACATAATTTGCTCTAAACTCCTGATTTGGTAAAACTGTTATAGGAGTGTCTACAGAAAGCTCACAAACTTCTGGTATTTGTGTTACAATAATATCATCAATAGCAACATCGCTACCACTAATTACACTACCTGTTGATGTAATTATTAAATTCAAAGAAGTATTAGTTCCTGGATTTAATGTTATTGGATACTCAATCCATGTATCTGTTTCTGGCATAAAACCTGTGCTAGATGACGCTACTAAGTCATTAGAAACAGGATGTCTAAGTTCTATTGTTAAATTATGGTCTCCCAAATTAGAAGTGCTACGCACTAAATTTATAGCCCATAAAGACACTATTAAATTTTGATTAGGAATGATATCATTAACTGGTTTCTGATAAATAATTTCTCCATCAGCAATGTCTCCTAAATTTATTGCTAAATAACGACCTCCTGTATTTCTATCATTTGTAGTATGATCTACGGGGCTAAACCAAGAACTAAAAGGTCTTTCGATATTACTGGTTACAGCATATTCATAATCATTTATAGATCTTCCATTATCTATTGGCGCTCCACTTGGTGTAGTATCATCTAATTGATTTTCATAAAAATAAGCTGAGGAAGTATTTGGATTTGGTATTGTTTCTCCATAACCAAAATCTTCTACTAATAATAAACTTGGTGTTGGTGGTGTTTGCGAAATATAATTGGTAGTAATTGTATAATTACCAGAAGCCACATCATCAAAAACATTATTGGTTGGTGGTGTATTAAGAACTCCATCTAACTCATAAGTATAATCATATGTTGTAATATCTGTATTTACTGTAATAATTCCTTCTCCTTCGCAATCATAAGTAACATTAGGAGTAATAGTGGGGTCTACTGGTAAAGATTCTACAACCACTTCCATAGGAAATTCGCAGCCTAGAGCATCTCTAACTATTATGGTGTAAAAATTTCCGGCTAATAAATTTGCCGTACTATTTGGACCAAATGTTGTACCTCCATTAAAACTATACGTATAAGGAGCTAATCCTCCATTTACATTGGTAACTCTAACCGTTGCTCCATTTACAATATCACATGTGGTATCTCTAGATACTCCTGCAGAAGCACTCAAAGGAAATTCTTCGGTAATTGTATGCGTTGTTGTAACCTCATCACAACCAGAGGCATCTAAAACACTAATATTATATGTTCCTGCACTTAAGTTTACAAAGCTAGGAACATCGTCTTGGTAAGTTGTACCTCCATCAATACTATATCTATAAGGACCATCTCCTCCTGTTATATTAATAGTTATACTTGCTGTATTTTCCCCATTACATCTAACTGGAGTATCATTTACAACATCTGCTATTACTAAAGGTCCATTATCTGTAATTGTTACACTATTAGAAAATGTAGAACAGTTATTACTATCTATAACAATAAACACATAGTCTCCATCTTCTCCAGGAACATGTGTTGTTATAAAAGGAGCTGTAGGATCAATTTCTGTTGGACCACCAGTAGTAACATAACCAAATTCGAAAACTGGATTGGTTTGATAAGCATCTGCAGGGATATCTGCAACGGATGTATGTAATGGTGTACCATCTTTACTCCATATGGCATAAATATAATCTGGGTCTGGTAATCCTCCTTGTGGTGTAAGTTCTATAGAACCCGCAGAACAACCAATATTAGCAATTGTAATTGCTGATAATTGTATATCATCTATCTCAGTAACAGTAATTCTTTGTAGATCTGTACAACCATCTTGTGTGGTTACCTCAACTATATAATCATCGGGATTAAGGTTATTAAAAAAGAAATTGTTATCTATTTGTGCTGTAGCTTGTGTTACACGTGTACCTTCTCCGTATGCATGTGTTGTTCCATCATCTAAACGTAAATCATAGCTATAATTTGCTTCTACATTTAATACTTGAATATTTATAATTCCCAAATCGTTACAATTGGACGGAGTGGTATCTACATCTACTTGAAAATCTCTGTTTAATATTCCTATTTCCTCTGTACTAAATAAACAAGAATTTGGAATTGGATCTCCTGAAGCATCTAATTGTATCATCTCTACACGGTAAGCTCCATTTGTTGTAAAATCGAAACTAGGACCATTGTTTGCACTAAAAGGGATGGCAATTGTATTATTAGAAATATCTACTAATTGATACCCATAACCTGTACCTATATTAGTTATTGTTATATTTCCTGGAGTTGTACAAATAACATCTCTCTTAGTAAACTGTATATCTAAATTATTTTGAAATACATTAAAGTTAAAACGGCTAATACATCCATCTGTATAATTAACACTTAATCTATATTCTCCTGGCGTATTAGCAGTATATGCATTTCCTGTTCCTACCTGTGTCCAACAAGAAGTAGAATTACTCTTATTTGCACAACCATTATTTGTGGCAATACAATTTGCTTCGTTTAACTGTTCCCATGTAATTATTGCATCTGTTATATTTATTTGTAATAGTTGTGAGTCATTTGATCCACACAAGAAAATATTTGGTAATTCACTACCATCTATAGAACAGGTTAATATTTCTCCTTGTATATCGTTTAAAGGGTCTGCATCGCTATTACTCTCATTAAAAAGTGTAATAATTGGGTTTGTTGGTCTTGTTCCAAAACGCTCTACCGTTATTACTTCTTGGAAACCTTTACAGGGGTCTGCAATTATTTTATCTACAATATAAACACCAGGATCTTCTACAATAAGCGTACTTAAATCGCCATCTGGGTTCTGATCATCTAAAACGGTATCTACTCCTATATCTATAGTACTATTTCCGTTTTCATCTCTATACCAGATATAATCATCGAAACCATTACCTGCATCTAAAATAGTTGTGGTTCCACAAAGTTCAACCGTTCTTCTAAAATCACAATCAGATAAATCATCTAATAAAAAGTTAGTAGCACCAGGAACTGTAAATCCACAATCATTAAAATCTGTAACACTAGGGTCATCACTTATTTGGTTGGTGTTAATTATACCTTCATAAGTAGAAAATGCAATATTTAATATCTCATTAGTACATGCGTCTACAAAATCGAAACAGTTTTCTGCTACTCTTACTCGCATTCGTATAGATGAAATAGGATCTCCCTCTTCTACTAAACCATCTGGAATAGAAAATATTACTGTTCTTGTAGGTTCATCATAAGTATAAGTAACACCAGTTGGTACTGTAATATTAAGTTCATCTAAAGTAACATTAACAGGTAGTACATCTCTAATTACATAGTTTGTACCATCATCATTACCAATATTTTGAAAGGATAATACATAGTCTAAGGTTTGCCCTAAGTTTACCCCAAGGCCTGTAATATCATTCCCTGCAATATCTTCTACTTTTTTCTCTAAAACAATGTCTGGTTCTATAATTTCAATCCCAAATGTTACCAAAAAAGCTCCAAACCAATCTCCAGAAGTACTTAATTGTAAGGTGGCTTCTGTTGCTCCATTAGCAATAATACTATTTGATGGGTTATCAATGGTAAAAATATCGGCATCATACCCCAATGTATTTTCACTATCTATATTTCTTGTGGTAACATTACCCCCGTCTATAGTAATATTTGAATTGAAAAAATTGGTCTCTGGATTTCCTGCATTAGATAAGTTTGAAAAGCCATTACCACCTGATCTAATTCTAAATCGATCTCCTGTGATACTTCTGTCCCCTTCTAATACTCCTGCTCCTAATTTTGCTCTAACTGGACCAACAGGAATAGTATTAAAGCCTGAAACTGTAATATCTGCTCTTTGACTTCCTTGTACTCCTTCGTATCCATCATAAATAGATATGTATTTACCTGATAATGTTGGATTTTCATATACAATAACCAAGGTCCAACCAGCTGCCCCTTCTGGTGTATGTCCTCTTCTTCCTCTTACATTTGCCACGGTATATTCTCCTTCTGGATCTGCCAATGCTTGTAATAAGCCTGTTACATTTTTATAACATACATATGGGCTATTAGAGACGTTACTTTGTCCATTAATAATTATATCATCTTCTTCCCCAGCTGCGTCCGCATCATTATCTGCTACTAAGTCTACATAACTTCCTCCTGGCACTTTAAATTTAATAGCGGTAAAATCGTACTGATTATCATCATTAGGAAGCGCTGAGTTTCTTGAGTCATCTACATCATCTCTGTAATTCCCTGCCCAATATAGAGCTGCATAATAAATTTGTGAACAATCTGGTACTGACAGTGTAGAGCTGCTTGAGCTAAATGTAGTATCATCATTATCTATATCTATATATTCTCTATGTAGATTATTGTTGTTTGAACTACCATTATATGGGTCGTTAGCGTCTCTAGAATTACTTCGCCTATTCAAAACACCATTAGAGAGAAAGGTATAATCTCCTCTAATATTTATATAATTATTCCCATCTGCATCTTGCAATCTAGCAGAAAAAGGAACTTCTTGTGCGCTGGTAATAGAAATTACTCCTAGTAGTAATATTAGAAATAATAAAAATTTGGCTTTGGTTACATTAAGTACTTTCATTGGGGCTTGGGTTATGCTGTAATTAACTATATTCAATAAATATTTAACTAAGATTTTTAGTAATAAAAACTTTTAAACTCTTGTTGTATATGTACATTATATCCTAGTCTATATTCACCTTATAACAAATATTATCTATATTACTGAGGGTAAAAATTTAATGTTGTAGTATGGTTTATTTATGTTGTGAAATACTATTTATTTAGTGTGTGCTAGTTTAACACATTTACTTTCCTACACATACAAAGAACTGAGTATAAATAAGGGGTAAACGGTTTTTTATTCTTCTTTTTAAAAACTATTTATTAAAGAAAAAATTAAAAAAGACATTTAATTAGGGAGAAAAATTACACCCTTAAAACAGAAGCCCTAGAGAAAACCTCTAGGGCTTCTGTTTTTATATTTTATAGGAATTTAATTTCTACATTTTAATTAGGTTAATGTGTTTTGTGTTACACGCATAATCCACATTTTATTATCATATGCATTATCTAATTTAGTATAATAAGATACTAAAGCATTATTCCAAGAATCGTGCTTTTTTAAATATACATATCTATAGTTATTTTCTGGGTTAATAAAGTAACCTGCATTGAGCCCTTTATCATTTAATAATTTTACAAAACGATTGGCATTATTTACATTAGCAAATACATTTGCTATAATATAATAACCATTACCTACTCCTTTTATTTTATATTTTTTAGCAGTAGGTTGCTGATTTGAAACTACTTTATCTTTTACAACCACATTTGTTTGTAAATTATCATCATACCTAGAAGCCTTTTCTGCTATCTTTTTTACGTTTGCAGCATAGGCACTATTTGTGTATCTACTATTATCTACATTCATGACCCATAATTCTCCTTTATAGGCCCCGCTAGCATTAGATTTATGTGCTTTAGCAGCCTCTTGCCAGGTATCATAACGTTTTAAATACACATATTTTAAACCGTTATTCTTGTTTTCGAAATAATCTGCCTCAATACCCTTTGCATTTAATTTATCTACAAATTTATGGTGGTAATTATTTCCTTTATAAACATTTGCTACTAAATAATATCCATCATCTACGCCTTCTACATTATTAAATTTTCTACTTTTTATTGCTGTTTTTTTAACTGAACTTGGCGCTTTATCTACTGCTATTTTATCTTTTGATGTTGTTGGGTAAACCTTTGTTCGCTTCTCTTCTATTGAATTTTGACTATCAATAATATTTTTTATACTAATTGGTTTTTTATTACCTGCTTCACTTGAATTTTCTACTAATGCATTGTTAGACTTGTTATTTATAAAATACATTTGCCTTGCTTTTTCTTCTAAGTCTGGATTTTCTCCTCTGGTTTCTCTACGAACCATTTTCATCACCATTTCGAACCTACGTTCTAAATCTTTATCTCTACTACTTTCTA
>CALHVB010000019.1 GCA_938039345.1 uncultured Sediminicola sp. | reverse complement strand
ACCCGTAATTGAGCCATCTACATCTATCTTAAAAACAAGATTTACTCTACCTTCTACTCCCATTTCTTCTTGTAATTGTGGATAATGAAAGTTTCTACGAATATGCCTATGCATCTTTTCGTTAAAACAAGCTTTTTTATCTTTGGCTTTTTCGCAACCTGGAAATACTGGTGCTACATCAACTAAATCAATAATTACATCTTCTACCTCAAAAACATCATTGATTCCAGATAATGAATCCATATCAATATCATCGCCTTCATTTACTTCTGTATTATCTATAACTCCTTCTATCATCTCAGCTTCTAATTCATCCACTATCGTTATTTTATCAGGATTAGTTACAACTTTAGGTTTAGAGATATTTACCGTTTTTGTTTTAACCTCCTCTACTTTAAACTTTGTAAGCTCTGGATAATACTCAACATTATCAACGAGCTCCTCTGTTTCGTTAGCAATATTTTCTCCTTTTACAGCGAAAGAGGCTTCTAAGCCTGCATATACCATAAGCATCGCTAAGATTAACCCTATTTGAAAATGATAGAAACCGTTTTTTCGTAAATTTGCATCGTGTTTACTTCCTTTGCTGGAGGTTTCATGGTTTGCTTCACTGCTGTACCCATTGCCGTGGGCATCAACATTTTTTTTGATGTTTTTTTTCATAATATTAGATTTATATCTCTTTATAGAGATTGTTACAATTATGTTAAAAACACAAGAAGCATACCAAAAAAAAATCCCGAACTTAAGTTCGGGATTTTTAACATTTTAAAAATCGTTTTAATTTTAAAGAAACGATTAAAATATATATTTTATTTTACTGTAATTTAAATGTAATAGGCAAACTAAATGGTACAACTACTGCTCTACCTCTTTGCTTTCCTGGTGTCATTTTAGGAAGTTTACTAATAATTCTAGCTGCTTCTTTTTCTAAATTTTTGTCTGGTCCACGCATTCTTACACCACCAATACTACCATCTTTCTGAATTTTAAACATTACGTTTACTCTTCCTTGCACACCCATTTCTTGAGCTATCTCTGGATATCTAAAGTGCTTACGTACGTGCTTCTGCATTTTCTCACTAAAACATGCTCTTCTTTTACTTTTTGCTACTTTTTCACATCCTGGAAAAATAGGCACATCTTCAATTACTGCAAAAGGTACATCTACATCTACTTCTTCTTCTACCTCAGCTACATCTTCTATCTCCACAACCTCTTCGTCCTGACTAGTTTCTGTAGACTCTATAACTGTTTCCTCTACTTCCTCTTCATCCTCAACAACCTCAATAACTTCTGGTGCTGCTGGTGGCGGTGGCGGTGGCGGAGTTTTTATTTGTTCTGTCATAGGAACCTCTTCATCTAATTGATCCTCTACATTCATACTTATATCGTACTCATTGGTTTTATCGTACACTTTGTACTCCAAAGCACCATACGTTAACAACATAACCAACGCTAAGCCTATTACAAAGTATAGACCACTATTTTTTGTTAAATCCGCTTTCGGGTTCTTTTTTGGTTCCATAAATTCAATTTTAATGTGTGCTAATTTAATTATTTATTTACCATATAAGCAATTAATTTTTCCATTTTAACTGGCTTTTTTTAGAAAATAGATATTTTATCACTAAAATTCCCGAAAATGCCCCTAAACTATTTGCTAAAACATCCAATATATCGCCATGTCTGTTTGGAGTAAATACTAATTGTATAACCTCAATAATTATACCATAAACAACCATAGTAAAAAATACTATTATGATTGTTTTCTTTAAACCTACATTGCCTTTTGTTGACTCCCTTGTAAAAAGACTTCCTAAAATAGCCCCTATAAAATAAAAAGTAAAATGTACTGCTTTATCTAAGTGTGGTATTCTAACCTTAGGCAATGAATCATCTTTAAAAGAAAATAAGCTAAGAAACGTAATAAATAGCATCCAGCTTATAAATAAGATTGTATAGCTATTCTTTTTAAGCATTTATTAATGCCTTATAATCAGCATCACTTAATAAACCTTCTATTTCTGATAAATCACTAACTTTAATTTTTATCATCCAACCCTCGCCATAAGGATCAGTATTTACTTTCTCTGGTTCATCTTCTAAGCCTTCATTAAACTCAATAATTTCTCCTGTTAAAGGAAGAAATAAATCTGATACTGTTTTTACTGCTTCTACTGTACCAAAAATTTCGTCTTTATCTAATGTTTCATCCACAGTTTCTACCTCTACATAAACAATATCTCCTAATTCTGACTGTGCAAAATCGGTAATACCAACTGTTGCTATATCACCTTCTATAGATATCCATTCGTGGTCTTTTGTATATTTTAATTCTGATGGTAAATTTACACCCATGACTTTATCTTAAATTAATAAAAACAAATGTATAAGATTAAATGAAACTAATCAATAAAAAACACTTAATTACCAAAATTGTATTTAATGGTAAACCCAGCATTTATTGTTGTTTGAGGAAATGCTGTTGACACCGCAAATTGTGAAAACGAGTGATCGTAGAAAAACAATGCATTTAAATTTTTACTTAAAGCATAATCGGCTGTGAATTTTACAGAAAATAAATTTTGTCCTGATGTTATTTGATTGTTATCTAACTCCAAATTTCTGATAATTGTAATATTATCTCGCATGGTAACATCTGCTTTTAAATTTAAATCGCCTTTTAATCGCGTTTTTTCTCCACCAATGTTAGTTACGAACTTTACATCTTTAAAACGATACCCTAAACCTACTGTATACTCTTTACCATTAATTTCTGTTAGTAAGTTATTATCAAAACTTAAAGACAGTGTTCTATCTGTTCTTACTTCTGCTAATACACTTAAAGAGTTTTTCATTTCAAAATCTACACGCATTAAGGGATTAAACTGATCCGTAAGCACTACATTATTTAAGATAAGGTCTGGCAATACATCTCCTGTCTCTAAATCAATATCTGTATTCTCTTTTTCTAAATTTGTTTGAAACGAATTAATACTATAAGACGCTCTATAACCATGACTTAAAGAAAAACGTTTAAATTTCTTTTTAAACCACTTATTTTTCATAAGTCCGGTATACTTCAAATTCCAATTAGGAATTGGAATGTTTTTAAAAGCTCCAAGTTTTACTTTGTCTGCCTTTTGACCAGTATAAGCAGCAATAAAAGCTGGTAATAACACATCTTGACTTGTTTTGCCATATCCAGAAGGAAAATTACTTGTATCTGTAGTACCAGCTATTCTATTGGCTACAGTAATTCTATTTTCTTTAAATGTTTCAAAAGCTTCTGAGCTAAACTCATCGCTCTTTTTAAACGCAGTACCAATCATAATTGTTGATATGCTAAAATTACCGAATCTATTCCCTAGTAAATCATTATACTGCAAACCTCCTGCCCCATCTGCTACAACCTGAAAATTTTCTTGGTAGCTTTCAGAAAATTGTCTGTCCGCAGAAATATCTATAGTTAAATCTTTTATTGGCTGTGCTGTTGCCGTAATATTTAGCTGTTTATTCGTATTTTCTAGATATTGCTGGTTAAACTCCGGAAATGTAGTTAACCAACCATTGCGCGCGGCATTAAAGCGCACATCTGCCTGACTACCAAACACAAAGCCCAAAGAAGGCCTTAAAGTTCCTATAAAACCAGTAGATTGTGTATATCCTGGCAAAACTTTACCTCCATTTTCACTATAACTTACATTTACTCTTTTAATTGCAGTTACAATATCTATTACGGTATTTGCTAGTTTACTCGTTTTTTTAGCTTTCTTTTTATCCTCTATTGGTTTTCCTGCTTTATCTTTTTTAATAGGCTTTTTGCTTCTAGAATTCCCTTTTCCGCCTTTTTTCTTTAATCCTATATAATCATAGAACTTTTGCATATTTAATGCCGCAGTTAAATTATGCGTACTTGCATTCTGAACGGTACTAATATCTTGCCCAATGGCTTCTCTTACTGCTTCTCCTCCACGTTGCCAATCGAAATTACTGGTATAGGCATATTGGGCATTTATAAAACTTAAGGCTGGTATTTTACTTAAGGGTAGCTCATAACTTATTTGCATGTTTTGGTTATGTCTATTAGGTTCCCCAATATCAAAAAAGCCATCCCATAATACTAAATCTTGATTTATACCAGATGTAGAATTTCCAGATTCATTAAAATAATTACGCACAATATTATCATTAGAACCCGTAATATTTACTCGCAATGATTTACTTAAACTATAATTAAGCGTATAACGCCAATTAAACAAATAATTACGCTGTTGTAAAGATGGTAATTCTAAAGCATCTATATCCTCTTCGAAAACATCTCTAAATTTCTGCTGATTAAAAGATCTATTAATATTAGATGCTATAGAAACACTTGTGGGCAATAAATTAAAGTTTAATTCTTTTAGCCATTTCCAATACGCCCCATTAAACAAAGAATCTTTTTTTGCAAAAGGTGCTACTGTTGCTGGTTTAAAACTATGGTTATATACCATACCCGCATTTACATTTTGATCTATTAAACTAGCTATTTCAAAATCTCTATGATTTGTTTCATTATAAGAATAATTAAACGTAAAGTTTTCTATATCATAAAAATTAGCTTCTGCATCTTCTCCTCTATCTTTACGAACTCCAATAAAATTAATACTTGTTCTTTTGGTATAATCTTGCGCTTGTTGTTCTATTTTTTTAGCATCTTCTTCTGTTGCAGCAGCAGCAATACGATCTTTTAATTTTAAATCATCGTAAACAGGATCAAACTCTGGCGTTATTGTTTCTTCAGATATTCCATAATTAAACGGCAATTGTATACCCCATTTTTTTGGCAATAATTGTCCTGCATTTATATTACTTACCAAATCATAAGAAATTCCATCCTCTCGTGCTCTTTCATTAGGCATTTGATCTACGGAACCAAACCCGGATGTACTCCTGCTTCCTGTTACAGATATATTAGCAAAATCTGCCATATTAGCATCTATAGCGGCTACTGCTGCCCATCCTCCGTTATTATCTAAACCAGCTAAACGCAACTCATTAAACCAAACTTCACCACGAGCAGGAAGATTATCCGTATTCTTAACTCCAACCATCATACTACGAATACTTCCTAGTGAAGGGTTTCCTTGAATTCCGATTCGCATTTGCCCAAGAGTTCTTGCACTAAATTCTGACACCTCAACTACTTCTCCATTTATAACTTCAAAAAAGCGAAGTTCATTTAAAGGTGCTGTTGATTTATTAGCTATGCGAAATGATTTTATCTTATTTAAATCTGCTAAAGAAATGTCTAAACTATTTTCTTCTGGCCATATTACATTTTCATCTCTTGATCCACCATGCGGTGTAAATTGCAAAGGTGCTTCTATTTGATAAAAATTCTCAGAAAAATCGGTTCCTATCCTTAAAAAACCAACTAAAGGTGTTGCTCCATCTACATAATCGTTCTCCATTATTTCCTCGGCATGCATAAACATTTTTAATTTTTTATACTGAC
Source organism: uncultured Sediminicola sp. (assembly GCA_938039345.1). The sequence continues at coordinate 3,004 of CALHVB010000019.1, read as the reverse complement.
GAATATCAAAATTGATGTTTTTAAACACTCCTCTAGAATCTTCTGGCTCTAGATTATCTACCACAAAAGATAGGGATTGCTCGTTCTGATCTATAATGGTGTTATTATTATTTAATTGCTCTCTAAAAACTCCTGGAGGCAATACATAAGGTATTGGATTTCTATTTCCGTTTTCCTGAATATTAACTGTATTTACATCTACTTGAGTAGCATCATCTGATGGGTCGTCCTCATTTGATTCAAGTGTTTTTGTATATGTTCTCCAATCTCCACGCACTAAATCTAAGGTAGCAAAACGCAACACCGCATCACTAGAAAAACCAGTAAGATACATACGCATAAAACTGATAGATCTAAAATCTGTTATTCCGTTCGTAGCATTTGTAAAATCACTTAAAGGGATTTTATACTGAATCCAACGACGATTTAAACTTCTACCATCTCTTACTGACCCTGTTGGAGCTGGTCCTGTTTCTAAAATATCACTTACATACTTATCATTAATAGAAGTTCCTGGCTTAATATCTATACGATATTCAAAATAACTATCTACTGTATTCATAGTTAAATCCCTATCTACATCTTCAACATCTGGCAATGTAGTAGACCCTCTTGTATTATTTGTTACTTGTACAGGAGAGTTTCCTTCTGGATTATTAAAATCTAAATAACGCTCTAAAATTCCGCCTTCTCTATTTAAAAAATATTGGTAATTATCTAATGCTGGATCATCGCTAGGACCATTTGTAAAAACACTAGCTTCATCAGCATCATTTAAACCATCATACCCAATATCTTGTAATGCTCTACTGGCTTCATCTACATCAAAAGCATATACTAATGCCTGTGTTGATGGCACTTTACCTCCCCAAGAAGTTTCTTCTGTAAAATCATCACCAGCCGCATTAGGCAAACCATTTTCGTATTGTTTTTTACCATCTTTTAAAATATCTTCAGATATATTCCCTAAATTAAAAACTAGTTCTCCTGGGCTTGTAGTGACACCATCTACATAAGGATCTAAAACCCAAAACTGAATAAACTCTACATTAGCCTGTTCAAAATTAGTACTACTTAAAGGTCTCATAATACCTGCCCAATTTTGCTCTGGGTTGGTATTAAAATCGGCATCTGTATTATTGTTATATGGACCCTTAACATCTGGATAATATGCTAAATTTAATGTGTTTTGTACTTGCGTTTGCCCTTGAGCTACTTGTTGATCAAAAACCTCATCTATAAAAATTCTTCTGGTTTCATTAGTAGAAATATCACTATCTGTAATTCCTGAAGGTCTTTGGTTCGAATAAAATACAGGATCTATAGTAAACCAAGACATTTTTGCTCTTCTAATTCCATTATCCAAACCTTGAATATCTCCCGATGGTATTTCTAAGGGTGTACTTGCTAAAGACCAACCTAGTGAAGAACGAATATCTATTAAGGCTTGTGCTCCTTCAAAATCGTCTACATAACTTGTTGTTTCTCCTTCAAAATCTGCATTCTTTGGCGAACCTGGCTTTAAAAGTGCTACTTCTCCTCGTATAGAAATATTAGATGGAGCATCTGTATCTATGTTTGGTAATTTATTAGCCAAGCGAGTTAAAAAAGGAACTTCTGTGGAGAAATTTCCATTAAAACCAAAAATTGTATTATTTACTGGCTCTGTACCAAAGTTTGACTTTTGGGTTAACGGACGCTCATTCATCCTTAAATACGTACCTCCTAAAACAAAATTTTTATTTATTGTATGCTCAACATTTATCCCCGTAAAACGCCTTGTTTGCTGTCCAAATACAGCATTGTTTTCTACAGAAATATTTATTGGTGTGTTAGATGCTTCTAAACTTGGGTCTATTATTTGCACCGTACCTGCTTGGTAATTTACAGTATAGTCTATCCCTTCTTGCAATTGTCTACCTCCAGCGGTTACACGTACCGAGCCTCTTGGCACATTAAAAGCCCCAATAGGAATACCATTACTTCCTTCAGATTTATAGCGCCCTTTTATAAGAAATCTATTTTTCTCGGCATCTTCCCTTGCTCTTGCTTTTGTAGAAGCATACATACTTCTGTAAACGTATTTTTGCTGATTTTCATTATAACCTTGATCATCATCTACATCATAAGTTCCGCCTCCTAATTCCCCATGAATGAATTCTCCAAATGGTTCTACTTTGGTAAAAATAATTCTACCGTTTTGAGTATCTACGGTAATACCCTGAATAAAATCGAAAAAACCATCTCCTCCAGGCTGTATATCATTATAAGCATTTAAACGATCTAAATTAAACACATCTAACAATATTCTTTCTTGTAAAGGCTTGTCTCCAGGTTCTGGAGCAGGAAAGTCTACTACTGGAGTTATATAGTTTCTTGGTGTTGTTTCCGAATATAAAATATTTAATTTAAAATCTTCCTGACTTAAACGAAAAGCTCCGGTAGCATAAATATTTTTCATCATTAAATCCCAAATAGGATCATTAACTTGTGTTATACTACTTTTTAAAAGCTTAAGCACCAATGTATTATTCTCTACTACAGGATTTACTCCTGTACTAACCGTAGTTGCTTCTACACCACCGTTTGCAAATTCTCCTACCTGGAATACTTGTCCACCAAACGTATATTGAAAAGCTACAGCCAAAATTTCATCATTACTTAGTCTTTGGTTTAAAGATATATATCCTAATTGCGGATTATAGACATAATCTCTATTTTGCTCTAACTTTCTTGCATTTTCTAGTATAGAATAATCAAAACCTTGATTTACTGTATACCCAGGAATATTAAACCCTTGCTGCACCGTAGAAATATCCCTAACATTATCGTTTAACACATTAGCTCCAACGCCTATTTGTTCTGGGTTATAATTATTAGCATTATTCCTTGGCAAATCATTTACTGGATCATTAAAAAAACCTGCTGGGTTTCCATTTTGACCTATTCTTGTTTTACTTGGCAATGCTTCCCCTAAATCTTGTATAGCTACAACATTTCTAAC
>CALHVB010000018.1 GCA_938039345.1 uncultured Sediminicola sp. | reverse complement strand
TTCTCGCCCATTGGGAAAATGCAATTCATCGCAGCGCTATGTCAGATTACATATGGCCGTAGGATAAGAGAACTCTTGCCAAATACGACGCTTAACGGAAGAAAATAACGCAACACATCAGGTCGCTATATGTAATCTGGTCGACAATTTTTATTCCCAATAAATGAAAAAAACAAAAAAGTTTTTTCCTATATTTCCATAAAAATTCGCGGACTCCACATAGCGCTGCGTTAGTAAATTTATCAGGAGAATACTAGGATTAAATTAAAAACACTAAAAATCTATATCATAATTATGAAAAAAAGTAGCCTATTAATTTTATTACTGATTCTATTAACAGCAACAACATTTGGACAAGTAAATTGTATAGAGTTGGAATCTCAACATGAGAAACTTAGAATAGAAATAGCAAAAAAGGAAGCAATATTAGCAACCCAAAATAAGACAATAACTAATCAAAAAAAAGATATTAAATACTTAAAAGAAACTTTAGAATTATTAAATACATCGGTCTCTAAAGAAAGTGGTAATATTATTTATAGAATAAACTCTGTAGTGGGAAAATATGATGAAGGAATGGTAATAATAGAAGGTTTAATTGAAAATAAGGGTGTTACGGCTAAATTTCAGCCAAGAAGCGTTGAAATTTATGACCCTAAAGGGAATATATACAAAACTAAAAAATCTCAGATAGGCAATAGCAATTCATTATACTTAGAAAAACTAGAGAGAGGATTACCTACAAAATTTAGTTTTGAATTTCATGGTGTATTGGAAAAAATCCCTGTTTTAAGTGCGCTTATTTTAAATTTTTCTAGTTGGCCTAATAAAACAAACCCTGTTATGTTTAAAAACTTAAATATAGTTTGGGAGTAAATACTATTATAAATCTATTTTTATGATAAAAAATATTAAAATAAATTAAAAATGAATAAGCAATTTTTAACATTTGGAATTTTATTATTTCTTTTATCGTGTTCTTCTTCAAAACAAATTTCTAAGAACACTCAGCAAATTCTTCGTGATAATAATACATTTGTAATAACCGAAATATCTACTGATAAAACCTATGGTTTATCACCTAAAAACCCAGTAGAAGTTGGTGGGATAAAAGATTCTCAAGGTCCAAAAAATGAAAGAAGATTTTTAAATGCTTTGGCTGGACCTAACGGTGAAGAAATCTCATATTTTAGGGCGGGAAGTTGTTGTTCTATCAAAAGTAATAATAACCCTTTTGGTTATGGTAGTGTTATGTTAGTGTTATGTTAGATAATTACAGGGTTACTTGGGAGAATTCTAGGGATACTGTTTCGATATATATAAACATGTATGATTCAGGAAAACTGAAAGCTCCAGTTGGATTTACCATAAAAAAAGAATGATTACCAATGTGTAATATCATAAAAAAAGCCCCTTATTAGGGACTTTTTTTTATGATGTTGGTATTAGATTAAATACTATCAAAAATAGCTTTTATTAATCTAGGTGTTCTAGCATCACCAACAGTATCGGGCCCCATTTGGTTACACACATAACCAATTGCAATTTGGTTTTCTCTATCGGCACAGCCAAAACTACCACCCCAACCACTATGGCCAAAGGCATTTTTGTTTTCGCCATAAAGCTTAAGGTCTAATGTGTTAACAACCATTCCGTTAGCCCAGTCTACAGGCATGCCAATCATAGCATCTAAACGAGAACTAGCAACAGTTGTCATTTTATCAATAGTACCACTAGAAAGGTAATTTAGGCTATTAGAATTTCCACTTTCGGCAAGCGGATGGTAAAGTTTGGCAATTCCTTCGGCAGAACCATGACCATTAAGCGCAGGCATTTCTGCTTCTCGCCACTCGGGTCTGTTTGGACCCTCTGCTTCTAAAATAGGGTTACCTACGGCAGAAGCTAAAAAGTCTGGTAATGTTATTAAATTAGGTAGCTCATGTTGAGTTATGGGTTTGTATAATGTAGCAACTTCGTTATGCTTATCTTTTGGGAGTCCAATAAATACTTCAGCAGCTAAAGGAGAGGCAAGTTCGTCTTGTAAAAATTTACCTATTGTTTTACCAGAAACACGTCTAATAATTTCACCAGCAAGAAAACCAACCGTCCATCCATGGTAAGAAGTAAACTCTCCGGGTTTCCAATAAGGCGCCTGGCGTGCTAAGCGGTCGCATATTAAATCCCAATTCATTAACTCATCTAACAAAGTAAATTCTCGTAATCCAGGATTTCCAGATTGATGAGACATTATTTGAGAAACAGTAGTTTCTTCTTTGCCATTTTGTCCAAATTCTGGCCAATGCTTTGATACTAAATCAGAATAATTAACTAAGCCTTTTTCTACCAAAATAGCCATACACAAACCAGTAATTCCTTTGGTTGCAGAATACAATGCTATTTTGGTGTCTTTTTCCCAAGCTTCTTTTTTATCTTTGTCCTTATAGCCAGCCCATATATTAACCACCTGTTCTCCTTTGTGGTATACACATAAGGCAGAACCTAGTTCTTGATAAATATCATCTCTATAAAAGTTAGATTCATAGGCTTCTAAAACACTTTCGAAGCCTTTCTTTACGGTTCCCTTAATTTCTATTTTTTCCATTTTAATGAGTTATTTTATGTAAATAATAATTTGATGTTATGGTGATTACAATTAATATTAGATTAATAACTGTAATAATAAATGGGTCTTTATGTGCAGTGTGGGCAACTATAGCTGTAATAAAAAATAAAACAACTCCGCTGTAAGCCCACTCTTTGTATTGAATAGGAATTTGAGGAATTAATAAAATAAGTACAGCTAGTACTTTTAAAATACCCAATTGTATTCTAAAATGGTCGGGGAAACCTAGTTCCTTAATACCTGCTATAGTGGCTTTACTAAATAAATATGTGTAAGCACTCCAGAGCAGAAATAAAGAAATTAAAACTGTTGTGATCCAATAGGTGTTTTTCATTTTTTTAGTTTTATAAAAAGCTATCCGTAATTTGCTTTACCAATTTTGTTCCGTCTGGGTCTGCTTGTGTTTTTAGTTTGCAAAAATCTTCTGCCCATTTTGATGTGCGAATGCGTAATGGTGGATTTTCATTCTGCGCTACTTTAAAAATAACTTCGGCTACTTCTAATCCTGTTTGGTATACTTGTTCTTTTCCTTCTTGAGCTCTTTTTTGGTTCCCGGCCATATATCTTTCAAAAATAGGAGCATATTCTCCGGTAGCAAACTTGCCATTAACAGCGGTTTTACCTATAGCAGAGGTCATAAATTCGGTGGCTATACCGCCAGGTTCAATATTGGTAATTTTAATATTAAAGGCATTACCTACGGTAGTAGAAAGCCCTTCGATAAACCCTTCTACGGCGAATTTTGCACCACAGTATAATTCGTTAAAAGGTTGCCCAACTAAACCACCTACCGAGCTAATATTTATTATTCTGCCAGATTTTTGTTTTCTCATATAAGGTAAAACAGCTTGTGTACAAAAGACTACACCATGATAATTTACCTCTGTAACCCATCTAATTTCCTCTTCTGAAGCTTGTTCTGTAGTCTTTGCAAAACCTGCTCCGGCATTATTAACTAATATATCTATTTTACCTTCTTTTTCTATAATGGAATTTACAGCAGATTTAATAGATGCAATATTTGTTACATCTAAATGTAGTAATTCTATACTTAAATTATATTCTTTAATTTTTTCTTTAAGAGCAGTGGCTTTATCTAAGTTACGCATACTTGCGTATACCTTATATCCATTTTTAGCAAATAATATGGCACTTTCAAAGCCTACTCCAGTTGATGTTCCTGTAATTAAAATATTTTTTTTCATAACAATTATATGTTAGAATGAATGTTCATTCCAATTTTTGTATAAAATTTTATTCTTTAATGGCATCCCAAACCATTTGTAATTGATTTATATGGGAATTATATTTTTTGTCCGATGTATCTATATACCACCTTAAATAAGATAATATACTACCTCCTATAAACATTAGAATTTCATCTATATCAATATTTTTAATGATTCGTTCTTGTTGTCCCTTTATTAGTAATTGCGATACAGGTTCAATAGATTTTTGTCCTTTGTTTCTACTTTCGTTAGTAATAATAGGAGATGCATGTAATTGCTCCATAAACTTGAAATATAGTGGGTTATCAATAAAAAAATTAATGATTGATGTAAAGTAATTCTCAAATTGAGTTTTAATAGGTTGTTTAGTTTCAACGTTTATAAATACTAATTTTTCTTTTTCTTTAATGCTTACATAAATTTCATTGATCAGTAAATCTTTAGTAGGGAAGTAGTTATAAATAGTTCCCATTCCTGTACCAGCCGCATTAGCTATAGCAGACATAGGCGTATTATGAACTCCGTTTTCTATAATAAGTTTAAGAGCAGCAGATAATATAGTTTCTTTTTTATTCACAATATAAATATATAAAAATTGGAATGATTATTCCAATTTTTTGTGTATCAATTTATATTAATGAATTCTAAAGCATTAATTTGATTAATAAAAAAGCGTTGTGGCTAGTATTTTAATTATTAAAACTTTTTAATTCTGTATTCTCCAAGGTGGATTTAGTCTGTTTTCACCTGCATAAAATAAGATCAGTTGATTACCATCCATATCCTTTAACCTTGCTTCTCTCCATAGCCAACTTTGGTGAGTTGGTTCTTGGTCAAATTCAATTCCATTTTCTTTAATCTTTTTTACCTGCTGATCTAGATTTTTACATTCAAAATAAACATATATTCCATCTCCTTTTGGTAATTCATTAGTTTGATGAATTGAAAAAGTAGAATTTCCGTTAGGACATTGGAATCGAGCATAATGAGGAAGCGCTTTTACAATGAGTTTTAAACCCAATTTTTCATAAAAAGGAATTGATTTATTTAAATCTAATGAAGGAACGGTTACCTGATTTAAATTCATTTTTTTATAAGGTTTTTGTATGTTAATACATTAAACAAAATTTATAGTAAAAAACCAATTTCGAAATTAATTATAGTAATTTTTTAGTGTCTAGATAATTGCATTACTTTTAATAAACCCATATGGTAAAGCTTAGATAAAGAAGTTTTTGAATTTTCTAAATAAAATTCTTTTTCCTTATAAACAACTGATTTATGAAGGTGAAAAATGTAATTATCTCTGTCGTTTAATACAGAAATATTATCTTCAGTTATTTCAATAAATTTAAAATATAGAATTGCATTTAGTTTTTTAGCTTCTTCTAAACTAATAGGGTTATTTTCATAACGAAAGAAATACTTATCGCCGCCGCCTGGTTTACCAAACCAAGGCATTGCTTTACCCATTGCCACACTAATGTATTCTGGAATTTGATGTATTAAAAATGTTCTTTTTTCAAATTGTAGAAATTCGTCTGGCAAGGATTTTTTCTCAAACTTTTCGTTATTACTCCAAAAATAAATCCCTTGATTTTGCCAAGCAGGGTCTTGAGGATTTTTTTCTGTTTCTTTATTAAAATAATGCATATAAGTATCTCCAGTATTAAACGTTAATAGGGATTCATTAATGTGCCAATCTATTTTTGGGTTATTTTGCTCGCTTTCTTTCTTATTCCCTGTTTTTTTACCGAAAAACTTTTTAAACATTCCAATTTTTTTAATTAGCTATATTACTCTGATGCACTTTTAATATAAAGTATGGTGTACAGTTACCTAAATTAGGTACAAGAAATAACAAATACAAAAATATTTTTTGGAATAGGAAGCTAAGCCTAAGTTGTTGTGGAACGTACTTATTTAAAACAAAATAACGATTCAGGATTAAACCCAAATCGTTATTTTTATATATGCTAATATTGTTTTAGTTATAGTTATATACAGCATTTTCAGCTATTTTTCGGTTTGTTTCTAAATTCGATTTTACACTGTCTAGCTTCATACCAATTGTTAAAAGTGCAACTTTACCAAGAGGTAACCTAAGCGTTGGATTTTTTGCATTAACCAAGTCTACAATTGCTTTAGATGCTTTTATTGGATCACCTTCTTGTTTTCCGTTAACTCCTTTTAGTTTAGCCCTAAATTCTCCTGCTGTTTTAGAATAATCGTCTATTATGTTTTCTGCTTGCCCTAGTCCGTCTCCAGCAAAATTTGTACGGAATGGGCCTGGCTCAATAATGCTAACTTTAATTCCTAAAGAAGCTACTTCTTGTGCTAATGCCTCACTAAAACCCTCTAGCGCAAACTTACTTGCATTATAGATGCCAAAACCTGCAAAAGCCTTAATTCCTCCGTGAGAGGATATTTGAATAATGTGCCCTTCCTTTGCCTTACGCATAAAGGGTAAAACACTTTGTGTTAGTTTTAATGTTCCAAAAAAGTTTGACTCAAAGACACTTCTTACTTCTTGCATAGAGGTTTCTTCTATAGCACCAACAAACCCCATTCCAGCATTATTTACCAAAACATCAATTTTTTCGTATTCTAAAATAATTTTCTCAATACTATTTTCAATACTTTTTTCATTGGTAATATCTAAAAGTATAGCATGCGCTTTACCATTATATTTGGTATTAAACTCATTTACTTGAGATTGATTTCTATACGTTCCAATTACAAAATCTCCATTCTCAATAACGTAAGTTGCAAGAGCTTTACCTAATCCGCTTGAAATTCCTGTTATAAACCAATTTCTCATAACCTTACTTTACTATTAATTTATAATATGGAGTTGGGTTTAATGGGCAAGAATACACGTAGTTACCTTCTTTAAGTTCTACTACGCCAGTATATTGCACTTTTCCCTTTTTTACATAAGCAGTAGTGAAAGAATTTGCTAGTGCCGATTTCATTACATTAGTACCTTTATCTTTTTCTTTTTGGATAACAAAACCTAAATCTTTATCCACATTTTTGTTTACCACTCTAAATTGGTATTTTCCGGCAGTGAGTTTTAATTCTTGAGTTTTAAATTGTTTTTCTGTTTGAATTAGTTCGATAATTGTTACATCTTTTTCCATGGTTTGTGCTTTTATTTTTTGATTAATAACTAGTGCACAAATAATAGTGAGCACCGAAACGACTTTTTTCATATGTATAGAGTTTTAAATTAACCCTACAAAAGTCTTTTAAATTCGGTTCTTAAAAATTGAAGTAGATTAAGTTTTTGAGGAAAGCTTTTTTTTCATTTTAGACATAAATTCTGGTGTTATGCCTAAATATGACGCAATTACTTTCTGAGGAACACGATAAACAATATTAGGGTAGAGTTTTTCTAATTCTAAAAAACGTTCTTCCGCTGTCATACTTAAATTAGATAAGGCTCTTTTTCTAGAAAAAGCAAATGCTCTTTCTGTACTAATTCTAAAATACTCACTTAACCCGTGAATTTCTTTGCAAAGACCTTCGATATTGGCATAGGTCATTTGTAAAATTATAGAATCTTCGAGGGCCTCAACAAATAGAGTAGCAGGTGTTTGTGTTATATAGCTGTAAAAATCACTAGTAAAATGGTCTTCTACTGCAATTTGTACTGTATGTTCTTTTCCTTCATTATCTATAAAATAGGAACGAAAAGCTCCTTTTTCAATATAATTTCGGTATTTACAAACATAAGTTGGTTGGTCAATTAATTCGCGCTTCTTAACTTTTTTTATTTGGATTATAGAAATCAGTTTTTTCGTTTCTTCTTCTGTTAGAGTAACGTATTTTTCAATATTTTTTAATATACCGTTATATTTTTCCAATGTTTTATAGATAAATAGTAATGATTTTGTAAAAGATAAAAACAGCCAATGAAACTTAGGTTATGTATTTGCTATATGTTATTTATAAAAAGCATTTTTAATTAGTTATTATTTTAAAATTTAAAATCTTTAATAGGAGAAGATATATCTACTAATGCACCATTAGGGTCTTTAAGTAATAACCTTCTTTGGCCATAAAAGGTATCGGTTGGCTCGCTTATAATTTCAAATTTTTCTGATATAGCTGTTTCAAATATTTCGTCTACATTATCTACTACAAAGGTTACATAAAAGCCTTGTGGATTTTTTTGAAACTCTTTTGGTACAATATCGTTTGTACGGCTTATTATTCCTAATTCTAGCTTTTTGTTTTTAGAGATTAGATGCACAAACCAATCGCTATCATAATTTACATCAAAATGAAACAGTTTAGTGTAAAAATTTCGACTTTTAGTTAAGTTGTCCGAACAGATGTTCGTCATTATTCTATTCATTCGCTATTTAAGTTTAGTAATTAAAATAGGGGAGTACTTGTTCCTTTTATTTGTTTAGTAGTCGCACATATTTTTTCCATGGTCCAATATCTTCTCCATAATGTTTTACCATTACACGTGATATTTGATTTAGATGAACCATATCATGAATAGTCCATGTAGCAATTAATTGTTTAAGGTTTACAGTTCCTAAATCTGGATGTATACCTTCTTTATTTAAATCGGACTCCGTTAAGTTCCAGGATTTTAATTTATTAATATTATGTACTCTTAATGTTTTAAACTCATTTATTAGCTCTTCAAATGTTTGTTTATTATAAAGTTTATCTTGGGCAAACCTATCATAGGGTTCAAAATTTTTATCCTCTTTATGTAATATAATTTCAGCTCTTGGAATCCAATCTGTCTTTTCTCCATGTATTAAATGCCCAATTATATTATAGGCACTCCAGGTATTTTCTCCTTCATTTATTTTATTCCAGTCGTAATTTAAATTACTGAGAAGAGTTTCATAAGTTGCCGGACTCCTTTCTAATAATTCAATTGATTTTTTTAAGCTAAAATTCATATAATCTTGTTTTTTTAGAAGTTTATTAAATTTTAAAAAATTAGATTACTTTTCTAAAGTCCTTAGATTATAAATTTAGTAATTATTCCTCAGGTTTAGTATAGGTTACAATATCAATACCAATACCATTTGGGTCAACAATGGCAAAATGTCTATCTCCCCAAGGTTCGTCTCTTATTTCAATTGCGATAGCAACTCCTTTGTCTTTTAGTTTTTGGTAGTACTTGTTTACTTCTTCTACTTCAATAGTGAAATAAACCCCTTTTCCATTAAAAGCCGATTGAAAAATTGGTTTTTGACTAGGATGCTTAGGCTGTAAAAAGCTAATTTCTTCTGATTTGTTGGGGGTATGTAGTAATAAGTAAAAATCGTTCTCAAAGCTTACTCCAAAATCTAATACATTGGTATAAAATTCTTTTGTTTCCTTTAACTTTTCTGTAATTATTCCTGCGTTTAATTTCATTTTAGTTTCTGTTTGTGCATTTGTACAAGTTGCAATTAGTATAAATGCGGTTATTAATAGCGTTCTCATATAATATTTTTTGTTACAACAAATATAAAATGAGGCACTTAGCACTAATTGTAAAAATCGGACAAAATTTAATGGAAGGCTTCTGAAGGTGTTACTCCGTAAAATGTTTTAAAGTTTTTAATAAAGTGAGCTTGATCATAAAAACCAACATCAAAATATAGTTTGTTTTCTTTTAAGCTTTGCCTAGAGGGTTTGGCATTTAGGATGTGCTGAAAACGTACAACATTACTAAAAGTTTTAGCTGTTGTACCAATATAGAAATTAAAAATTCTGCGAAGTTGCCTAGGACTTAAACCCGTGTTTAGTTCCTTTTCGGTATCTAAAAATCCTTGCTTTTGAAAAATTAAGTGTAAGGCATTAAAAAAACGAGGGTCAAATTTAAAAGTTCGGTTTTGAGTTACTACAGTAATTTTTTTGGTTAATAAATGCGTTATATTTTTAAATGTATGTAATGGCTTTATTTCTGTGGTAATCCAATCTGAGAGCATTGGTAGTATTTGTTTTAGTTCTTGCGATGTATTGCTTAGGGTTTTAGCATTTATTCCGAACAGTAGGGGAAAGGCAGAGGGTAAAAACCGAATTCCGATATAGTTAAACGATTTTCCAATAGAAAACTCGGTATACTTTCTACAAAAACCCATCACAAAATTTTCTGAAGGCTGGTTTTGGTTAAAAAAAATATCGATACAACCGTCTGAAACTACTCGGTAAATAAAAGGCTTATGAAGAGGTTCTTTAGTTTTTAGTTGCCAAAAACAATACACGAAATTTTCTATTTCTTTACTAGGTTGTGTTTCGTTATACACTATTTTTTCACTTTCAGCTTTTATAGTTGGCTGTAATGGTTTGTAATATTGTTTTATGTTTTTATGTTCGGTCACTTTATTAGCTCTGCATTAAATGCATTGGTTCTACCTATAAAAAGTAGTGTATTTATAGAGCAATATACTTATTTAAAGCAAAATAACAGTTTAGGAATGTATCTAAACTGCTGCTTATATTTGTATATAATTTTTTAACCGCATTCTTTTCCTAAATGAAGCGATGGTCTGTAGGCATAATATTGTAAAACTTCTTCTATAGCCATTTTTAGCGCTTTGTTTATGGGTAATATAATATTCCCTAATTTAAAATCTATCTGATTTAATTGCATATAATATTCTGTAAAAACAGGAACATAAAGCCCTTTATTTATAGCTTTGGTAGTAGTGTTATACTTATTAGCCTGACCTTCTTTTATGATTTGGCAAGTGGCTAATCTTAAGTTTCCATATTTATCGGTATTAGCAGCAGAACCAAAAAGTCTACAAATTAAACCTCGGTATTTGTAGTTGCTACAACGACCTTGATCAACAAAAGATAAAGGCTTATAGATTAAGCAAGTTAAACTTTGCGTTTTATTAAGCTTAAGGAGCGTGTTATGGGCCTCTCCATTTAAAAACAGATGAAATGCCCATGGTAAAAACTCTATAGGAGAAGCTTCTACATTTGGGTAAGTACAACATTTTCCACAGCCAGAAACACAGCTGAGTCCTGATGTTTGCCCAAAAAGAGCGGTTTCTTGTTCTAATTTGGAAAAAAGATTTTCTACTAATTGAACTTTACGCTCTATCGACATTACTTTTCATCGAAGGTAGACTTATTATTCGTATAAAGTTTAATTTATTATTGAAAAGAAATTTATGGGGTTTAGCTAGTAACACTTGCCTTTAATTTATATCTTAACAAGTGTTGTATTATTTAATATTAAAGACTTAGTTCTAAAGTTCCGGAGACTAAATTAATGTGACAACAGTCAGTACTAACTGTATAGTTACTACTAATTACTTCTTGGTTATTTATAAATCCTTTAAATTGAATTTTTTCTTTTTGGTTTATACCAAGACTTGCATCATTTACCAATGGGTATTCCCCAGATTGTTGCGCCATTTCTATTCCTGAAGCAGAAAGCGATACAGTTATATTATTTCCGTTTTCTGTATTTATAACTTCAAAAGCATCTAAAGCTATAGGGTTTTTATTTTCATCTTTTATAGATACTATAAGGGTAACAAACACTTCTGTACATGCAATATCATTACAATCTACATTAGAATCATCATTATCATTACAAGAAATTAGAATTATTGTTGCTAGTATATATACTACTAACATAAAGGGTTTTAGCAATCTATTCATTATTTTAATTTTATATTCTAAAGATGTAAAGAAAGCAAAACGGTTGCGTTAAAGTTTAGAGAGCTATGTTTAGTTAGGGCAATAGAAGCACTAAATTTGTGGGAAGGAATTTAGTTAAAACTTTTTATTTTAAGTTTAGCGCATTAATTATAGTTAGTTGTAATGTATTTTTATTCTACTTTCTATTTCTGTCCAATGTGCTTTTCGCATGGAATATAAAAACCAATTGTAAAACCTTATTTTCCATCTAAAAAAACGATTCTTTTTTTTATGATAAACCTTTTCACAAGCATCATTTAGCCAGTTTTCGTTAAAGCCTGTCCATACCCCTGTAACACTTAATAGGTTTTCTTTAAGAACAGGAAATACCTCGTATAAATCAATGGCTTTTAGTTCTTCAACACTAAAGTTAGAAGCAATAAATGTTTTAGAAATTCTATCATAGTCAGCTTTTTGAAGTTCGGTATCTAGATAAAATTCCGAAATTACATTCCAGATTGGTTTCCTGTTTTCAATTGTTCTGTTTATAGTCATTTTATAAGTACTACAATGGCTTATTTATGCTTTGTTGCGTAAAATTAGTTACGATTTACTGATTTTATAGAAGAAAGGTAGTATATTTAGCTACTGTCTTATCATAAAACCATATGCTTTATTTGGTTTTCGCTATTTTATCTAGAACACTCCCAATATGCCAAATTAATCTTTGTTTACTACCTTTATCTAATGCTCCTTGTCCTGAAAGCATTGAAGTAAAAAAGACATAAGATTTTATTTTTGAACTATTTATAATTTTATCGGTTCCTAAATTATTATCAAATTTAAAATCATATCCAATCCAAACTCCGAATTCTTTTCCTTTTTTTTTAAATTTATCTTTTCCTAAAAAATGTCTTGCGGCTGTATTTGATACGACTATGATTTTTGGGTTTAAATACTCAAGAATCTCTTTAGAAACAATTAGTTGTTTATAAATGAATTGAGCTCCTTCTTCTGTCTTTAATAATTGATTTTTAATAAAAGATTGTTGTGTTTCACGAAAAACTAACAGATCTAAATGTGACCAAGTTAGATTTTTAAGATTAGCTCTTTTATTATTAAGTTCTTTTATTATAGTATTAAATGGTCTAAAATAATTTAAAGTTTCAACATCTTTTTTACTATAGAATAGTCTTTCAGATTTGCCTTCTCTGTAAGAAGGGTTTATACCCATAAATAAAACATCTATGTCTTTTTGACCTTCATCAAATTCAAAAACAAAGCCTCTATCTAAAAGTTTATCTTCATTTTTTGGTGTAGGTTTATTTATTGCAGAAACAGCATATTCGTCCCAAATTTTCTGATATTTGGCAAATAAATATTTTCCTTTCATAATATTTGTTAGTGAAACCTAATGTAGTAGAGTGTTTAGGCCGCGAATTTTCACGAAAATATATAAAAAACTTTTTTGTTTTTTTATTTGGAATAAAAATTGGCGACCAGCTTACATATAGCGACCAGTAGGTTTTTAGATCGAAGGTTCTGTTATTAATAATAAAGTTAATTCAGACTCAGGATATAATAATGTCCAAATATTGCTATTAAAGTTTTTTGTATGATACTCAAAGTAGTTACTCCATTTGTCATTCCAATATATTATTATTGGTTTCTCTATTTCTAATAATTCTTTTTTAATTTCACGGAAGATATTATTTAGTTTTAAATTTGTTCCCTTGAATGTTCCTCTCATTCCTTTTTCTTCCTCAAAGCAAGAAGAGAAACCTGTAGTTTCATATAGGTTAAATTTTAGAGGCTCAATTCTTAACTTATAATTTTCTTCATAAGGGTAGGCGAAATAATGTGAACACTATTTTTTTTGTCCATGAAGTATTATGCTATTTGATTTTTTATGGAAGTGAGAGCCTAAAAATTGTTCGATATTAATATTTATACCTGAAATAGTATCTAAATTAAAAGTTAATATTGGCTTTACTAACCAATCTCGTTTAACAATATTCTTAATCCCTATAATCAGTTTTTCTTTAGAAATTTCATAGTAATCATTACCTCCAATGTTTGTGTATAATGAAGTGAATTTAATATATCCATTTCCAAGTCTGCTAAAAATAGTCTTCAATTTTTTGAATATCGATCATTTTTAATTCTAATTTTCAAAGTTTTGTAAAATATAACATTCGCATTTCAACTGTTTTGGTTTTTATTAAATTTTCTGAAGTAATAAATCCAGAAAATGCGTTTTCTGCATATTTATTGTATTTTCTATTTCTGAATTTGAACTTGCAATTCTCCCATAATTTTTCATCAAATAAAAGGTGTTCCCATTTATTACTTATTGGTATTATGGTATAAGAGCACCAAAACATATCGGTGAATTTACAGTCAATAAGTTCTCCAACAGTTTTACCTTCATATTCAATATACCATCCATAATCTCTTCCAAAATTAGATCTTTTTAGTTCTTTTTTATCTTTATACTTTTTTAGATATTTAGATATAAATTTCACTTATTAAGGTTTTAATTATTCATTTTTTCGAGAACTATAGACAATGGCTAATATAAAAATATAAGAAAGAAAATATTGATCAAATTTAAGGAACTGGACTAAGGTTTTTCATGGGACATCGCGTTAGCACTAATCTCTATTTTTTTTCTTTACGCAAAACCTTCTCCATTTTACGACCCTTTGCCAATTCATCAATCAGTTTTTCTATTTGGCGGCATTGTTTATACACTTCAAATTTATCCTCTATTTCTTCAATTCGATAACCACAAACGACACCTTTAATCATATGTGCGTTCTTATGAATTTTTGCTTTTTTAAAGAATGTTCTATAAGTTACTTTTTTATTAATGAGTGCGTCTAAGGTCTCTTGGTTATATCCTGTAAACCATTTAATTACTTGATCGAGTTCTTCCTTTGTTCTGCCATTTTTTTCTAACCTATCGAGGTAAAGAGGATAAATAGTTCCAAATATCATATTGGCAACTTTTTCATTCTTTTCGGTTGTAACTTTCATAATAACTAGTTTATTTTTGCTAATATAGAGCTATGTGGAGTTCAAGAATTTTTAAGGAAATATAAGAAAAAACTTTTTCGTTTTTTTAATGTAGTGGGAATAAAAATTGGTGACTAGATTGTATATAGCGGCTTGAATTTTTGCGTTATTTTTTTCTGTTAAGCACTGTGTTTGGTAAGTAGTTTCTTAATCTACGACCTTATATAGTTAGACAATACCATGTTGTGTGCCGTATTTTTCTACATATTTTGTCGCTAACTTTTTAATCCAAGTTTGTTGGTAGATTTTAAAAGGTTCTATTTCTTTTTCAAATCCGCTTGCTTGCATTTTGTATATAGTATCAATTATCTGCCCATCTACAAATTTGTCATCAATCATTTCTATGATTTGAGGAGCATATCTTGATAGGTGTTTATAAGCTAATAATAATATGAACGATTGTCGACCTCTTTTTGAGTTTCTATTCAGGCATATATTCAAAATTAAATCATTTATCTCGTCATCTTTTCGTAATGATTTTTTCTTGAAAATCAGTTGTCTTATTTCTTCTCCAATTTCCCAAATATCAGTTTCATATTTATGCCAAGAAGGAACATTAGGAAATCCATCTAAAGGTTCTAAATCCTTTTCCATTTTTGTGGGAATAAGATTTTCAGCCTTTTTAATTAGTTCTAATATTTTTTCTTTTTCCACTCGTTAGTTTGGATATGGTTCACAACGACACGTGCATATATAAATTTTTATAATTGAGGTAACCAAAGTGTACTTTTTTTAAGTAAGAAAGTAAATAAAGTATTTACAGACGATTATTTATATTTTCTTAATAAATCTAAATGATATTCTGTTTCTCCATCCATACCACTGTAACCAGATATTTTATCTAATTCTTTTCCTTGGGCATTAATAATTTTAAATAAAGGCACAGAACCTCTTTTGTTGAACTTGACACTAATTTCTTCATTATGTTTTAATTGTTTTTCAGAAATTAAATCTTTGTTCATAGGCCGATCTATGTATAATAAGGTATATTCATTAGCGAGTGTTTTAAACTCTTCTGTATCAAACAAGTCCTTTTTTAATAGCTTACAAGGGGCACACCAATCGCTACCAGTAAAAAACATTAATATATTAGTATTTTTTTTCTTCGCTTTTTTTATAGCAGTATCATAATTAGTTAACCAATCTACACTGCTTTTAGAAATATCTGCTTGTGCACAAACAAGTACAGGAAATAATAATAAGATAAATAAACGCTTCATAATTGTATATTATATTTTTTTATTTAATACCAAAAAACTTGCCAAACTTTATTTAAATAACGAATCCATTCCAGGAATATTGGGCATGCCTTCTTTTGCAACAGCAGCAAGTTCGGTTTCGTTTACTTTTGTTGCTTGTGCTATAGCTTTATTTAAAGTTAAAATTAAATAGTCTTCTAATTGCCCTTTATCATTTAATAAGCTATCATCTATCTGTATAGATTTTAGTTCTCTATTAGCACTTATACTTACTTCTAATAAATTATCAGAAGATTTTTCTGTAATGTATACAGAATTTAATCGTTCTTTAGTAGCTTCTACTTTTTGTTGGGTTTCTTTAAGTTTTCCCATCATACCCATCATATCTCCAAACATAACTTTTTTCTATTTAAAATTTATATCAAAATTAATAAATTGATTTGATAATTTTTTATTAAAAACACTTACACACGTAACTGCCTTAAGCCTTCCCCTAAAGCCATAGCAACAGCGTTACTTAAATTAAAACTACGTACAGTACCAGGAAACGGAATTTTAACACATTGTTCTTTATAATATGTTATAATTTCGTTAGATAAACCATCGGATTCTTTACCAAAAATTAACCAATCTCCTGCTTTGTAATTTATATCGTAATACGTATTTGTTGCCTTTGTGGTAAAGAAAAAAACTCTAGAAATATCATTTATCTTACGTATAAAACTGTTAAAATCATCATAATAAATAACATTTAAATCTTTCCAATAATCTAATCCTGCTCTTCTTAAACGTGCATCTGTAATTTCAAAACCTAGAGGTTTTATAAGGTGTAGAGTACTATTGCTACCAACACACAAACGACCAATATTACCAGTATTATTAGGTATTTGCGGATTTACTAGAACAATGTTAAAATTGTTTTTTTTCATAAAAAAATAGATTTAAAACTGTAAAATTACATGTTTTAAAGTGTTTAAGCAGCGGCTTAAACTCCAATTATATAATAGAACTTTGTTATAAAAATTGTTAACTCCATAAAATTAAGTGTTTTTTAAGCTTAAACTTAAAAAATAATGAGGCCTTATATTTTAAAGAGATTTGGATACAGAATAGATTTTCTATTTTAGAATTTAGGTTAAATTTAATGTAATACAGTATTATTTTGGTAGGTAATAAATTAAAATATGGTTTTATTATAAGTCTTATTTTTGCAGCTTCCTGTAAAATGAAAAAAGAATATATGGCAGAATCAAATGCACCACTTGCTACTAAAAAACCAAAAGAATTGGTAAAGCATGGAGATGTTAGAGTAGATAATTATTATTGGTTAAAAGAAAGAGAGGATAATGCTGTTATTTCTTATTTAAATGAAGAGAAAGCCTATTACGAAGAAAATACAAAGCATACCTTAGATTTTCAGTCGGCTCTTTTTAAAGAAATGAAAGCTAAAATAAAAGAAGACGATACATCGGTGCCTTATAAGCAAAATGGATACTGGTATTTTTCTAAGTATAAAAAAGGAAAAGAATATGTAATTTATTCTAGAAGAAAAAAAGAGATACAAGCACCAGAAGAAATTTTATTCGACTGTAACGAAATGGCAGCCGATTACGAGTATTTTAGTTTAGGAGGTTTATCTGTAAGCCCAGATAATACTTTAGCAGCTTTTGGAGTAGATACAGTATCTAGAAGGCAATATACCATACAAATTAAAAACTTACTCACAGGAGAAGTATATGCCGATAAAATAGAAAATACAACTGGTAGTTCCGTCTGGGCGACAGACAATAAAACATTGTTTTATACCAAAAAAGACCCTGTAACACTAAGGTCAGATAAAATATATAAGCATACATTAGGAACATCTCCCAAAGACGATATATTGGTTTTTCATGAAAAAGATGAAACCTTTAATACGTTTGTTTATAAAACAAAATCTAAAAAATACATTGTAATAGGCTCTTCTAGTACCTTAACATCTGAATTTCAAATTTTAAGGGCAGACGATATTAATGGTGAGTTTCAAATGTTCTCTAAACGGGAAAGAGGATTAGAATACACTATAATGCACTATGAGGATAATTTTTATATTTTAACAAATAAAGATAAGGCTACCAATTTTAAATTAATGCGCACCAAAGAAGGTAGCACAGCATCTAATAATTGGCAAGAGTTTATTCCGCATAGACCCAATGTATTGTTAGAAGATGTAGATATTTTTAAAGATTATTATGTGGTTTCTGAACGAGATAATGGACTTAATAAGCTTAGAATAGTGCGTTGGGATGGTAGCGATAGTTATTATTTACCTTTTGATAATGAAACGTATACGGCTTACGTAGGAACAAATCCAGATTTTGATACAGAGATTTTACGCTATGGTTATAATGCTATGACAACTCCTAGTTCTGTTATAGATTTTAATATGCGGACAAAGGAAAAAGAAGTAAAAAAAGAGCAAGAAGTATTAGGGAATACCTTTGATAAGGCTAATTATAAATCCGAACGCATATGGGCAACAGCCAGAGACGGAGAAAAAATTCCTATGTCTGTAGTATACCATAAAGATACTAAGTTAGATGGTAATAGTCCATTATTACAATACGCTTATGGTTCTTATGGGCATACAGTAGACCCTTATTTTTCTACCATACGCTTAAGTTTATTAGACAGAGGTTTTATTTATGTAATTGCACACATAAGAGGAGGAGAGTATTTAGGCAGAAATTGGTATGAAGACGGTAAATTATTAAAGAAAAAAAATACGTTTACTGATTTTGTAGACTGTTCTAAATTTTTATTAGAAAAGAACTATACAAGCCCAGAGCATTTATATGCATCTGGCGGTTCTGCGGGTGGCTTACTAATGGGAGTAGTACTAAATATAGCACCAGAATTATATAAAGGAGTTATAGCATCTGTACCTTTTGTAGATGTTGTTACTACTATGTTAGATGATACCATACCATTAACTACAGGAGAGTACGATGAATGGGGAAATCCAAATGATAAAGAATATTATGAGTATATGAAATCGTATTCACCTTACGATAACATAAAAAAACAAGTATACCCTAACATATACATATCTACGGGCTTACACGATTCTCAGGTACAATACTGGGAGCCAGCAAAATGGATAGCTAAATTAAGAGATTATAAAACAGATAATAATTTATTATTTTTAGATATTAATATGGATGCGGGTCATGGGGGAGCATCCGGACGTTTTGAAGCCTTAAAAGAAGTAGCAAAAGAGTACGCGTTTTTATTAGATTTGGAAAAGAAAGTTCCATAGTTAAAAAAAATAATTAAATTTGTGATGATTTATTATTATGTTTTTACAGATATAATAATATTTTATTAAACCTAGAGAACCAGAAATGGCAGATAAGATAAATGCTTGCGATAATATTTTAGAGCTAATAGGAAACACTCCTTTAGTAAAATTAAATAAAGTCGCTGAGAATTTGACAGGAAATTTCTATGCAAAGATAGAGGCTTTTAATCCGGGTCATTCTTCAAAAGATAGGATAGCCTCATATATTATAGAAGAAGCAGAACGCAAAGGAATCTTAAAAAAAGGAAGTACTATTATAGAAACTACCTCTGGTAATACAGGGTTTAGTATTGCAATGGTAAGTATTATAAAGGGCTACGAGTGTATTTTGGCAGTTAGTTCAAAATCATCACCAGATAAAATAGATATGTTACGCTCTATAGGAGCAAAAGTATATGTATGCCCAGCGCATGTTAGTGCAGACGACCCAAGGTCGTATTACCAAGTAGCAAAACGTTTGCATCAAGAAACAAAAAACTCAATTTACATTAATCAATATTTTAATGAGTTAAACGCAGAAGCTCATTACAAAACCTCTGGTCCAGAAATATGGAAACAAACAAATGGCTTACTAACACATTTAGTAGCTTGTAGTGGTACAGGAGGAACTATCTCAGGAACATCTCGTTATTTAAAAGAACAGAATCCTAATATAAAAGTAATAGGTGTAGATGCTTATGGCTCTGTATTAAAAAAGTACCACGAGACTAGAGAATTCGATGCCGAGGAAATTTACCCTTACCGTATAGAAGGTTTAGGTAAAAATTTAATACCAGGAGCAACAGATTTTGATGTAATAGACAAGTTTATTAAAGTTACGGACGAAGAAAGTGCGCATACTGCCAGAGAAATATCTAAAACAGAAGGTATTTTTGTAGGCTATACAAGTGGCGCTGTAATGCAAGCTGTAAAACAATTAGATGCAGAAGGAGAATTTGGAAAAGATAGTAATGTAGTTATTATATTCCCAGATCATGGTTCTAGATATATGAGTAAAATATATAGTGATGAATGGATGGCAAATCAAGGTTTTTTTGATAGCAAGAATGTTGAAGAAAGTCAAAAAATAGAGTTTATAAAATAGATATTAGACAAATTCTAGATTTATAAAAAGGAATAATATAAAAAAGCAATGGTTAAACAAACCGTTGCTTTTTTATTTTTCATAGAAAATAATTTATGAAACCTTACTAAAAATCTATACTTTTGTCGCTCAAATTAATGCAGGGTAAATGAGAGATTTATTTGAAAGAATAATTGAAAATAAAGGTCCTTTGGGCAAATGGGCGTCACAAGCAGAAGGATATTTTGTTTTTCCAAAATTGGAAGGACCTATTTCTAACCGAATGAAATTCCAAGGAAAAGAAGTTATTACTTGGAGTATTAACGATTACTTAGGTTTAGCCAATCTACCAGAGATTAAAGAAGTAGATGGTGCTGCGGCATTAGAACATGGTTCTGCATACCCAATGGGAGCAAGGATGATGTCTGGACATACAGAATACCACGAACAATTAGAAAAAGAATTAGCTGCTTTTGTTAAAAAAGAAGCTTCGTATCTTTTAAACTTTGGATACCAGGGATTTATGTCTGTAATAGACGCGTTGGTAACTAAAGACGATATTATTGTATATGATGTAGATGCACATGCATGTATTATCGATGGTGTACGTTTACACATGGGTAAACGTTTTACATTTAAGCATAACGATATTGAAAGCTTAGAAAAAAACTTGGAGCGTGCTACTAAAATGGCAGAACAAACAGGTGGTGGTATCTTAGTTATTTCAGAAGGTGTTTTTGGAATGCGAGGAGAACAAGGTAAGCTAAAAGAAATAGTAGCCTTAAAGAAAAAATTTAATTTTAGATTTTTAGTAGATGATGCTCATGGTTTTGGAACCCTAGGAGCAACAGGAGCAGGAGCAGGAGAAGAGCAAGGAGTACAAGATGATATAGATGTATACTTAGCTACTTTTGCAAAGTCTATGGCAGGTATTGGAGCTATGGTGGCTGCAGACCAAGAAATTATAGATTATTTAAAATACAATTTACGTTCGCAAATGTTTGCTAAATCATTACCAATGGTTTATGTAAAAGGAGCTTTAAAACGTTTGGACATGTTACGTACAATGCCACAGCTTAAAGAAAAACTTTGGGAGAATGTAAATGCATTGCAAAACGGACTAAAAGAAAAAGGTTTCGATATAGGGTCAACTTCTAGTTGTGTTACTCCTGTATACCTAAACGGTAGTATTCCTGAAGCTATGGCATTAGTAAAAGATTTACGAGAAAATCACGGAATTTTTTGCTCTATTGTTGTTTATCCAGTAATACCAAAAGGATTAATATTACTACGTTTAATACCTACAGCAGCGCACACATTAGAAGATGTTAAGATTACTTTAGACGCATTTTCATCTATTAGAGAGCGTTTAGAAAATGGTACTTATAAAAGATTGTCAGCAGCAGTAGCTGCAGCAATGGGAGAGTAAATCTTCTATAGAATAGTAAATACAATCCCAAGTGCTTAGCATTTGGGATTTTTTGTTTTAAAGAAATGGTTATGCGATAGAAAAGTCTTCTTGAAAAGAAGAAATAAAATCGCGAATGTATTTTTTACTTGTATTTTCTTCTTTGGTTACCAAATAGTGGGTACGCTTTAGTCCATTTTTTTTAATTCTTTTAAAAATAAGGTCATTAGATAGGTGAAAAGATTTTAAAGCCCATTTAGGCATACACATAAGCCCCATATTCGCATGTACCATTTCTAAAGCCACTTCTGTTAGTGGTACAGCAGAAAGTTTAATAGGTGTTACATTATTCGGTTTTAAAAATTGCTCGTATACAGATACTGTTTCTAAAGGAAAAGAATGGATAATTAAATGTACATTAGAAAAATGACTAGCTTCTAAAAAATCTAATTTATTCAAAGGGTTTTCATTATGCATAATAGCATAAATTTCATCTTCAAAAATCTCAGTATAAGATAATAAATCGTTAGCGGGTTTAGTGCTAACAATTGCCATATCTATATCATTCGATAAAATTTTTGAAATAGGTTGGTGTGTAGCTTCAAGAATTAAATCAACCTTAATATCTGGGTATAATAGTCCCATTTTTTGTATAAATCCTGGAAGTCCTTGGTAAAAAGAATAGCACTCAGTACTTATTTTTATAGATCCAACGGAACCACTTCTTATTTGTTCTATATTTTTAAATCCTTTTTCTATATTGTTAAGAACTGTATTTCCTAAACTATTTAACTCAGCACCTTCTTCTGTAAGTTTCCATTTATTTCTGGATCTATGAAATACTTTAAACCCAAGCTGTTGTTCTAATTCTTTAAGCTGATGACTAAGAGCAGATTGGGTTAAAAATAATTTTTCAGAAGAATTGGCAATACTCCCTTCATCTGCTATTGTTTTTATAAGCTTAAAATATTTTAATTCCATAAGTGTAAAGTTAAAATAAAACCAGGAAGTACTAATTGAATATTTTTCAGTTAAGATTAAAAATCATTCAGTTTTAAATTTTTTTATTGGCTTATGTTCTAAGTAATATTGTTGAAACTTAAAATTTAAATAATATGAAAAATCAAATTGAATATTACGAAAACAAGTTAGCTTACGAAATGGATCCTTCAGATTTATTTAGTGCACTCGAAAATAATGAAGCTATTGTGATTATAGATGCTAGAAAAGCATTTGGTTATGAAAAGGAACATATACCTACGGCTATTAATTTACCACACAAAGAAATGACGGTGGAAACAACAAAACAATTTGATAAAACAAAAACTTATATTTGTTATTGCGATGGTATTGGTTGTAACGCATCAACTAAAGGAGCTTTAAACATGGCAAAACTTGGTTTTAAGGTTAAAGAACTAATTGGCGGTTTAGAGTGGTGGAAATTGGATGGCTATGCTACCAAGGGAACTGAACTAACAAAAGGGCAACAAATGCAATGTGCTTGTTAAAAATTAATAATTATGAAAATTAGGTTTGCTGTTGAAAAAGATTTAAAGCAGATTATTGAGTTGTGTAGATTACATGCCGCATTTGAACAAGTTAACTTTGAGGATAATGATAAGGAAGGATTATTATCTAAATATCTTTTTAAAGAAGATAGTTGTATACAATGTTTGGTGGTAGAAGAAGAAAAAGAACTAGTAGGTTATGCTACATTTTTTAAACAATTTTCTACTTGGAATGCAAATTATTATGTGTATTTAGATTGCCTTTTTTTAAAAGAAGATACTCGAGGTAAAGGAATAGGTTTTCGAATTATGGAAGAAATAAAAGCCTATGCTAAAGCTCAAGATTGTAAAATGATTCAATGGCAAACCCCAAACTTTAATACAAATGCTATCAATTTTTATAAGAAAATAGGAGCAGAGGCTAAAAATAAAGAGCGCTTTTTTTGGGATGTTTAGCCTTGTATTTTTAAAGCCGTATTAATTAGATTAGAAGTTTCTTTTAAACTTTGAATTAAAAACTCTCCAGCTTCATTTTCTTGGTCAATAGACGCTAAACTAGATATAGTTAAAACACTAAAAATATTACTATTTGGTATGCCTATGGGTATACCAATATCTGTTACTCCCATAGTTAAATCACTGTTTTTTAGTTCGTAACCTCGTGTTTTAATAGTCTCTAGCCTAGCAAAAAAAGTTTCTTTCTCTTTACTGCTCATTGTTTTAAATAAAGAATCTTTTGATAATATGTCTTTCTGCTTTTTAGTTTCTGTAAATGCAAGTATAACTCTGCCAGAGGTTGTTTTAATTAGCGGAAATAGGCTACCTTCTTCAATAGACAAAGAAACAGGTCCAGGACTTTGTATTTGCGATATTATCATTAATTGCCCATTATATAAAATACCCATATGGCAAGATTGCTTTGTTTTATTGGCGAGCTCTTCCATATATGGTTTGGCTATTTTTAATAGTCCATTTATAGGGCTATGCCTATGAGATAAATGGTATAGTTTAAGAGAAATAGAATACTTGCCAGAAGTAGATTTTATTAAATAATCTTTTTGCTCTAACACGGTTAGCATACGGTAAATTTCATTAGGAGATTTCCCAATACCCTGGGCAATTTCTATTTGAGATTGTGGTATAGCTTTATGCGATAGATATTCTAAAATTTGTAAACCTTTTTCTAAAGCAGGTGCCGAATATTTACTCATGCCTAATTAGTATTAAATATCAAATATAATTGATTTTAAAGATTAAATTTTAATTTAAATATAAAGTATATATTTGTATATGAATGTTAAATATGTGTTGAGCATAGATTAAATAATTAAGAATAAGATATTTATAGTGAGTACCAATACAATACAATTAAAAGGGATAACTTGGAACCATAGTAGGGGATTTACATCTGTAGTAGCTACAGCACAACGTTTTCATGAGCTAAATCCAAATGTAGAAATTACGTGGGAAAAACGATCATTACAAGCATTTGCAGATGAACCAATAAATGAATTAGCTAAGCGCTATGATTTACTAATTATTGACCATCCTTGGGCTGGTTTTGCTGCCCGTACAGGTGTTATTATTCCGTTAAACGAGCATTTATCAAAATCATTTTTAGATGACCAAGCGAATAATTCAGTTGGTAAATCACACGAAAGTTATTGTTTTAATGGCTATCAAAGTGCTTTAGCAATAGATGCGGCAACTCCTGTAGCCGCAAGTAGGCCCGATTTATTGCCGGTTTTACCACAAACATGGGAAGATTTAATTAATTTGGCCAAGCAAGGTAAAGTTGCAATACCAGGAATACCTCAAGATATCCTTATGAGTTTTTACATGGTATGCTGTACATTAGGAGAAGATGTAGCAGCAACAAAAGAATATTTTGTATCAGATGAAACAGGTGTTAAAGCTTTAGAAATGCTAAGAGATCTAGGGCAATATATAGATGATGAATGTTATGATATGAACCCAATTAAGGTATATGAAGCAATGACTTTAGGTGATAAATATAGTTATTCGCCATTTGCGTATGGGTATACAAATTATTCTCGTAAAGGATATGCTAGAGAATTATTAAAGTTTCATGATATGGTAAGTATTAACCATCAAAAGTTAATTACTACTTTAGGAGGTACAGGCTTGGCAATTTCGGCAAGTAGTAAACACCAAGAAATTGCATTAAAATATGCCGCATATGTTGCATCACCAGAAGCACAAGTAGGTGTGTTTTTTAATAATGGAGGGCAACCAGGACACCGTTCTGCATGGACAAATACAGAAACAAATGCAGCATGTACAAACTTTTTTAAAGATACTTTGCCAGCTTTAGATAGGTCGTTTTTGCGTCCACGTTACCATGGACATATGTTTTTTCAAGACAATGCAGGGGCACCTATTAGAGCGTATATGAAGAATGGAGGAGAAGCTAAGAGTGTATTAAGTACACTAAATAAATTATACAAAGAATCAATTCAACTGTAATATATAATCTATGTTACCATTAGAAGGAATAACTGTTTTAGAGTTTGCTCAGTTTATGGCAGGCCCTTCAGCAGGATTAAAAATGGCTGATTTAGGAGCTAAGGTTATAAAAATTGAGCGTCCACAAACGGGAGAAGCGGGGAGACAAATTGCACTAAAAAATCTGTTTATAGATGAGAGTAGTATGGTGTTTCATACTGCCAATAGAAATAAACAATCCTATGCAGCAAACTTAAAAGATAAAGAAGATTTAGAAAAGGTAAAGAAATTAATAGCCCATGCAGACGTAATGACTCATAATTTTCGCCCAGGAGTAATGGAGAAAATAGGCTTAGATTATGATACTGTACATGCTATTAACCCTAAAATAATATATGGAGTTGTATCTGGTTACGGACCTGTGGGGCCTTGGGCAAAAAAACCAGGACAAGATTTATTAATACAATCTTTATCTGGTTTTGTAAATTTATCGGGAAATAAAGAAGATACCCCTACAGCAAGCGGTTTAGCTACTTCAGATATTTTTACAGGAGTGCACTTGGTACAAGGTATTTTAGCAGCACTAATAAGTAGAAATAAAACAAATAAGGGAGCAAAAGTAGAAGTAAGCTTATTAGAATCTACGTTAGATATTCAGTTTGAGTTATTAACTACATATTTAAATGATGGTAACCAACAGCCAAAAAGAGCAGAGAAAGGAAATGCACATGCATATGTAGGAGCTCCTTATGGAATTTACGCAACAAAAGATGGCTATATAGCTATAGCATTAACTCCTTTAGATGTATTAGTAAACGCTATGGGAATTACTTTACCTAGTCAGTTTTTAGATAAAAAAACGTGGTATACAGAAAAAGATGCTATTATGAGTTTTTTACAAGGCTATTTGGTACAAGAAACTACACAACATTGGCTTGCTATTTTTGAGCCCTTAGATTTTCGTGTAGCAGATGTTTACGATTATAAAACCTTTTTAAATCATGAAGCTTATAAAGTACTTAAAATGGACCAAGAAGTAGTAACTTCTGATGGTATTAAAATGAAAACAACACGTTGTCCAATTAGGATTGATGGGGCACGTATTTTTAATGAAAAATCAGCACCAAAAGTGGGAGAAGATAATGTTTTAATTGATAAAGAATTTAATCTAAATTAAGCATGGAAAAACCACTAGAAGGAATGCTAGTTATAGATTTTAGTCAGTATTTATCGGGACCCTCAGCAAGTTTGCGGTTAGCAGATTTAGGAGCTAGAGTTATTAAGATAGAAAAACCAATAATAGGAGACAGTTGTAGAAAGCTTTATTGTTCTAATGTAGTTATGAACGGAGAGTCCTCTATGTTTCATGCCATCAATAGGAATAAGGAGAGTTATGTTGCTGATATGAAATCTCCTGAAGCACGAAAAAAAGTATATAAACTTATAGAAAAGGCAGATGTATTAATACATAATTATAGACCTGGTGTTGTAGAAAAATTAGGAATAGACCAAAAAACTATTCAATCTATAAATTCAGGAATTATTTATGCAGAATTATCGGGTTATGGGAAAGAAGGCATATGGAAAAACAAGCCTGGATTAGACTTATTAATACAATCTGTATCTGGACTTACACAATTAAATGGTAATGAAGGAGCAGGACCTGTACCTATTGGTTTAGCTGTAGTAGATATTTTATCTGGAGCACACCTAACCCAAGGAATATTAGCCTGTTTGTATAGAAAACAAATAAAAGGTATTGGTGGTAGTGTAGCAGTAAGTATGTTAGAATCTGCTTTAGAATATCAGTTTGAATCTGTAACTTGTTTTTTTAGAGACGGAGGAGCACTCACTGTAAGACCAAAAACAAATTCTGCTCATGCATATTTGGGAGCGCCTTATGGTATATATGCCACAAAAAATGGAAATATTGCTTTAGCCATGGGGTCTATTCCGTTTTTAGGGGAGTTGTTGGGTTGTTTAGAATTAACAAATTATCCCGAGCCAGAAAGTTGGTTTACAAAACGAGATGAGATAAAAAATATTTTAGCCAATCATTTAAAACAGAAAGAAACAAAATATTGGTTGTATATTTTGGAACCTGCGGATATTTGGTGTGCAGAGATAATGGATTGGAAAACTTTGTTTGATAAAGAAGCTTTTAAAATTTTAGAGATGATACAAGAAGTAAACATGAGTGATGGTTATACTTTTAAAACAACTCGTTGCCCAATACAGGTAAATGGAGCTTGGTTAACATCTGAAATTGGAACGCCAAAATTAGGAGAGCATACAGAAGCAATTAATCAAGAATTTTATAGTAGTAATTAGGGTTTTATGAGTGATGTATCAACATTTTTAATAATAAAAAAAGAAAGTAGCGTGGCCACTATTAGTTTAAATAGGCCACCTGCTAATAGTTACTATTATGATTTTTTAAAATTAATTAGTAAAACTATAAATAACCTTAGTGCAGATACTACTATAAAAGTTATATTAATAAATAGTACTTCAGAAAATTTCTTTTGTGCAGGGGCAGATATAAAAATATTTAGCACCAATACAACAGCGCAGAATACAGAAATGGTAAAAGCAGCTCGCGAGCTTACAAATGCTATAGTTTCTAGTAGCAAAATAGTATTAGCCGCCATTAGCGGGCACGTTTTAGGAGGAGGTTTAGAAATGATTATGGCTTGCGATATACGATTAGCTAGTAAAGGAAATTATTTGGTTGGCTTGCCAGAAGTAAAATTAGGATTAATGCCAGGAAATGGTGGTACTCCTCGTTTAATAGATTTAATTGGGGCAAGTAGGGCTATGGAGTTACTAGTAACAGGAAATAATATTTCTCCACAGAAAGCCTATGATTATGGTTTGTTTAATCAGCTTTATGATCAAGAATCATTTGAGAAAGAGGTTAAGGATTATGCAAATAATTTAGCAAAAGGAGCAGGGGAAGCTATGAGTGCAATTAAAAAGTATGTACAACAACATAAAGGCTTAAAATTGCAGGAATCGTTAGATTTAGAAACAGAATTGGTGAATACTTTGTATGATACTCCTGATGCAAAAGAAGGTTTTACTGCTTTTGTAGAAAAGAGAACACCTAATTATAAATAAGAAATTTAAAAAGTAATATATGAGTCAAGAAATTAAAAATTATGGCTGTTATATAAATGGTGAATGGTTAGATGCTTCAAAAAGAGAAGCGATTGATGTTCAAAACCCAGCAAATAACGAAGTTTTCGCTACCGTAACCGCATGTAATGCAGATGATGTTCAATATGCTTTAGAAACTTCAGAAAAAGCACAATTATCGTGGCAGTTATTACCAGCACAAACTCGTGCAAATTATATTTATGCAATTAGTGATCGCTTAAAATTAGAAAGAGAACACTTTGCTAAGCTTTTAGTTTTGGAGCAAGGAAAAACATATACCGAAGCTTTAGGAGAGGTAGATGATACTGTTCGTTATATGACCTATGCAGCAGAAGCAGCAAGAAGAATACAAGGGGCAGTTTTTCCATCAGATAATGTAAATGAAAGGCTAACAATATATAAGGTTCCTTATGGGGTTATGGTAGCTTTGTGTGCTTATAATTACCCATTAGCTTTAATAGGTCGTAAATTAGGACCTGCTTTGGCAACAGGAAATACAATTATTATAAAACCACATGAATTAACACCAACTACGGCATCAGAATTTTGTCGTTTAGTAGCAAATGCTGGTTTGCCTAATGGTGTAGTTAATATGGTTGCTACTAAAAGCGCTGCGGCTGCCTCGTTGTTAGTAGAAAGTCCTATTACCAAATTAATTAGCTTAACGGGTAGTACAAATGCTGGTAGAGCTATGTACCGTGCAAGTGCAAATAATATTACAGGATTAATTTTAGAATTAGGAGGTAAAGCACCATTTATTGTTTGCGACGATGCTGATATAGATAAAGCGGTAGAATCTGCCGTAATTTCTAGATACGCTAACTGTGGACAGGTATGTATTTGTAATGAAATGGTAATGGTAGATGAGAAGGTGGCAGACGAGTTTATCGATAAATTAATAAAACGAGTACAACAAATAAAAACGGGTAACCCGTTTGACTCTAACACTAATATGGGGCCTAATGTAAGTAGACAAGGTTTGGATAGAGTAGATCAGTTGGTAAAGGATAATATAGCTGAAGGAGCAGAATTGGTTTTAGGAGGTAAGCGCCCAGATGGAGAGATATTTGAAAATGGAAATTGGTACGAGCCAACAGTTTTAACTAATGTTAAAAACGGAGATGCAACCACCAAGCACGAGTTATTTGCGCCTGTATTACCCATAATGAAAGTTTCTGGTTTTGAAGAGGCTATGGCTTATTCTAATGCAAGAGAAGAAGGTTTGTCTGCTTATTTGTATACAAACGATTATAAACGACACCAAAAAGCAATAGACCAGCTACAAGTAGGAACTATATTTATTAATAAGCATATTGTAGGTTATATACAAGGATACCACTCTGGGCACAAAACATCTGGAGTAGGTGGTGAAGATGGAGTTTATGGTATAGAAGACCATTTACAAAAAAGAACCATATATATGGACTATTCAGAATAGAGAACTGTCAATTAAAAATTTAAAAGAAAACCTCGGAGGTATGCTCCGAGGTTTTTTTATAAGTCTTTACGGTAAGTTCTTCGTTTTTTATATACTTCAGGGTCAAAATGTTTCCAAATTTGCTTAATAGCAATATTTTCTTCTAACTCTGGCGTTCTAAAGCAGTAATTAACCCCTTTTTCAGTAAAAGTTTTGTAATATTCATAAAACATAACAGCAGTAACACCTTTGTTTTGGTATTCTGGATGTACTCCAATTAAATAGAAAATAACATCTTTACTATTTTTTCTTGCTTGTAGCATATGGTAAATACCAAAAGGGAACAGTTTTCCTTTCGCTTTTTGTAAAGCATCAGCAAAAGAAGGCATAACAATACCAAAAGCAATTAGCTTATCGTCTTTATCAACAATAAACTTAATATATTCAGGGTTAATAAAGCTGATATATTTTTTCTTAAAATATTCTTTCTGAATGTCTGTTATAGGTACAAAAGAAGCTAAAGAAGCGTAAGACTCATTAAATAAATCGAACATTTTGTCTGCCAAAGGCATTACTTCTTTCGTTTTTGTAAAATTGATGGGTTTTACACCATATCGTTTTTTTACAAGCGTATTTACTTTCTCAAAAAACTCTGGCTTAGCATTTGCAAAAGGGAATTTGTTTTCTTCATATCCTTTTTCTTTTACGAAGCCAAAACTCTCATAATGATTGGCGTAATAGGGGTCGTTATACCAAGTTATCATATTTCCTCTATGCTCAAAGCCTTCGGTAAGTACGCCTACTTTATCTAAATTGGAAAAACCAACAGGCCCTTCCATATATTCTAATTGATTTTTCTTGCCAATTTCAGCAACCTTTTCTAATAAGGCTTCACTAACATTTTTATCATCAATAAAATCGAACCAACCAAAACGCATTTTTTTTACTTTTTGGTGATTAATTTCAATCCAATTGATCATGGCAACAATACGACCTACAATTTTATTTCCTTTATATGCCAGAAAAAACCAAGCATCGGCATCTTTAAAAACAGGATTTTTGTCTTTATTAAATGTTTCTAGTTCATCATTAATAATAGGAGGAACCCAATTAGGGTTGTTTTTATATAGCGAAAAAGGAAATTTAACAAAGGTTTTTAAATCGGATTTTGTAGTAGCTTCTTTAATGGTAATCATAGTATTCTATTTCTATGGTTAACAATATTAGTAATATTAACCATAGTATAAAACAAGAAACAAGATTTAAATTTCTAAAAATTAAAAATCGATAACACCAGTACCTTGTTTACCTTCTTTTTTTACTTTCTTCTTCGCCTTTTTTAGTTGTTTTTTAGTAGGACCTAAATCAACATCTTCTGCACCATCACCAAAGCTAGATTTTTTCTTTCTTTTTTTCTTTTTCATGCTATTTTTCTTAATAGCAGCACCACCATTTTCATTCGCTTTTTGGTCTTCAATAGCAATTATTTTGTCTTTGTGTTTGTCTATTCTATAAGAAGCTCCTACAGTTGCAAAAACTCTGGAAGGGGTGTTTTTAGTATTGGTTCCTATATTAAAGTCTACCTGAAAATTTTCATTAAATAAGTATGCGGTACCTGTTCTAAAAATTAAATCAGAATAACGATCACTTTGTATACCTTGATTTTCTAGAAAAACACTCCATTTTGGATTTCTTAATGCATGGCTTACAGATACAATATAACTTTTTTCAGGAAAATCACTTCCTATTCTATCATAAGCAATATTAGATATTAAAACCATTCTAGGGGTTAATCTACTTTGTGTAGCTATCATAACTCTAGGAGATATAGTAGGATCACCAATAAAAAAGGGATTGTCTCCTAAAACAAAATTTGCTCCTGCGTATATAGAAACTGCGGGTAAAAGATTTTTCCATTGAAATTTATGGTTTGCCCTCCAGCTATATAAATTAGGCTTATTTTTTTCCGAATTTTTAAAAGGATCGTATACTAAATATTTTAATCCTAATCTATTTCTAGAAAAATCTGTTCCCTTAACTTTAGCATCAATACCGTTAGTAAAAGTAGTACTGTTATTTGTATACGATGCTTCCCAGTTAATTTCTAATTGCTCAAACAATAAACCATATCGTAAAGAAACATCTAAGCCCATTAGCGTAGATTCTGTATTTAAAATATCGTGTTTTTGTCTGTCGTAAGCAATACCAAATTCTCCTTGTATTACATTTTTACCAACTGCATAGGCACTAACTGTTTGTCCTGGTCGGTTAGAATTAATAACATCTGTATATTGAGAAAAGCTTAAAGAAGTGACAAAGAATAGAAGAATAAGAATTATCGATTTTATATATTTCATAAGTACTAGATTACCCAAAAGTTGCATTTTAGTATTATTTTATGACATTTGCTCTTTTTATACAACGTTAGAATTGTATTTTTGATATAAATTTTTTGAAAAGAATATGGGTTTTTTAAAAACGATTTTAATATTACTTTTAGTATATTATTTGTTAAAAATATTAGTAAAGTATTTTGCGCCTCAATTAATTAAGTATACTTCTAAAAAAGCAGAAAATCATTTTAAAGAAAAGTTTGGTGATTTTTCTCATCAACAACCAAGTAGGCAAACTAATGAGGGCGATGTTATTATAGAGGATAAGCCTAATAAAAAAAGAAACTCATCTAAGGTAGTAGGAGACTATATAGATTTTGAGGAAATAGAATAATAATTATAGATTTTTTGTTTTAAATAGTTGACTTTCAGTTTTTTTATTTTAAAACACATATAGTTTACAATATAACCACACCATGAAAACCACTATTAAGGCATTGTTTAGCCATTTTTTTGTTATTGCACTTTTTATTATAGCTGCACTGGCCTATTTTAGCCCAGTATTGCAAGGTAAAAAGATATTTCAGTCAGATATTGCTCAGTATAGAGGAATGGCTAAAGAGCAAACCGATTTTAAGAAAAAAACGGGAGAAGAACCTTACTGGACAAATAGTGCTTTTGGTGGTATGCCTACCTACCAATTAGGAGCTAACTACCCTCATAATTACGTAAAAAAAATAGATAAAATTATTCGTTTTTTACCTAGGCCAGCCGATTACTTATTTCTTTATTTCCTTGGTTTTTATATTTTATTATGCTGTTTAAAAGTAGATTTTAAATTAGCAGCTATAGGCGCATTAACTTTTGGTTTTTCTACCTACCTAATTATTATTTTAGGAGTTGGGCATAATGCAAAAGCGCACGCATTGGGTTATCTTCCTATGCTTTTAGGTGGTATTATTTTAGTATTTCGTAAAAAATATATTGGCGGATTTATTTTAACAGCTATAGCAATGGCTTTAGAAATAGTTGCGAATCATTTTCAAATGACGTACTATTTTATGCTTTTAGTATTGATATTGGGTGTTACGTATTTGGTAGATGCAATACTAAAGAAAACATTAAAACATTATTTTAAATCTGTTGGTTTGTTGTTATTGGCGGTTATACTGGGTATAGCAACAAATACAACCAGTTTAATGGCTACAAAAGAATATGCAGATTGGAGTACCAGAGGAAAATCTCAACTAACTATAAAGCCAGACGGTTCTCCTAAAGAGCTAACGGAAGGTTTAGATAAAGAATATATTACAGGATGGAGTTATGGGAAACTAGAATCTTTAAATTTATTTATACCAAGGTTATTTGGAGGGTCTAATAAAGAGAATTTAGGGAAAGACTCTAAAGCCTATCAATACCTTACAGAACAAGGCGTATCAAGAAGTCAGGCATTAGATTTTGCTAGTGAGTTGCCTTTGTATTGGGGGCCACAACCAGGAACATCTGCACCAGCTTATGTAGGTGTCGTAGTTTTCTTTTTATTCTTTTTAGGTTTGTTTCTAGTGCCCGGAAAAAATAAATGGTGGCTCTTAGGAGGATCCATATTGTCTTTGATTTTATCTTGGGGAAAGAATTTTAGTTTGCTTACAGATTTTATGATAGACTATTTTCCGCTATACAATAAATTTAGAGCAGTATCATCAATACAAGTAATATTAGAATTATGTGTGCCAATTTTAGCCATATTAGCTTTAATAGAACTTTTTAAAGCTACTAGTTCTACAACTAAAAAAATAAATGCATTAATAATAAGTGCTTCTATAACTCTAGGAGTGTGTATTCTATTATTACTTACTAAAGGAATGTTTTATTTTGAAGGAGCTAATGATGCTACCTATGAAAAATATTTCGGGAATGAAGTTTTAGCTATGATACAGCTAGACAGGGAAAGTGTGTATACAAATGATATAATTCGTTCTCTTATTTATATTTTAATAACAGCTGCTGTAATATGGCTTTTTATAAAAGAGAAAGTAAGCAAAAATTTAGCAATTATTGGACTGGGCCTTTTAATGATTGTTGATTTAGTTGGGGTAGATTTACGTTATGTAAATAATGATAATTTTGTTTCACAACGTAGAGTAAATCAGCCTTTTCAAGAATCGGCAGTAGATAAGCAAATAAGAAAAGATAAAAGTATTTTTAGAGTCTATAACCCAGCAGAAGGGTTAAATGGTGCTAGTACTTCTTATTTTCACCAGTCTATAGGTGGTTACCATGCAGCAAAACCATCGGGGATACAAGATTTATTTGATTATCACATTTACGAAAATAACGTAGGTGTTTTAAATATGTTGAATGTAAAGTATGTAATTCAACAAGATGAAGATGGTAAACCATACCCAGCCACTAATCCTAATGCTAACGGAAATGCTTGGTTTGTTAACAATTTGCATCAGGTTACAAGTGCAAATGAAGAAATACTATCATTAAAAGATTTAGATGAAAAAAATGACGCTGTTGTAAACACAGCAATGTTTACTAATTTAAATAAGTTTCAATATCAAAAAGATACTACAGCAACAATAGCATTAACATCATATGAGCCTAATCATTTAACTTATAAGGCAACAAATACAAATGATGGTGTAGCTGTTTTTTCTGAAGTATATTATAAAAATGGATGGAATGCTTATATAGATGGTAAGTTAACAGACCATTTTAAAGTAAATTATGTATTGAGAGCATTAAATGTTCCGGCTGGTACTCATAAAATTGAATTTAAATTTGAGCCTAGGGTAGTTGTTAAAGGGAGCGAAATTTCATTTGCAGCCTCAATATTATTAGGACTAATAATTCTAGGAGGAATAATGACGTATTTTAGGCCTATTAAAGCAAAAGAAACCGCTTAATGAAAAAGGTACTTATCATTACGTATTATTGGCCACCAGCAGGAGGACCCGGAGTACAGCGATGGTTAAAATTTGTAAAATACCTTAGCGATTTTAATATAGAGCCTATTGTTTATATTCCTGAAAACCCTGAATATCCTATGCAAGACCATTCTTTGTTAGCAGATATTCCTAAGGATATAAAAATATATAAGCAGCCTATTTTTGAACCTTACCGTTTTGCAAGTTTACTTTCTTCTAAAAAAACAAAACGTATAAGTTCTGGTATTATAGAAACGAAAGAACAATCATTTATAGAGAAAATATTATTATGGATTAGGGGTAATTTTTTTATTCCAGATGCTCGTAAATTTTGGATAAAACCATCGGTTAAATTTCTTTCAAATATCCTTGTTAAAGAAAGTATAGATACAATTATAACTACAGGTCCGCCACATAGTGTGCATTTAATAGGGTGTCAACTTAAAGAAAAATTAAAAGTACAATGGTTAGCAGATTTTAGAGACCCGTGGACATCTATAGGATATCATAAAAAATTAAAACTTAGCAAAGCATCAGCTAAAAAACATAAAGCTTTAGAGTCGTTGGTACTAAATAATGCAGATAAACTCATTGTAACAAGTACAATAACAAAAGAAGAGTTTATAAAAATCAGAAAAAAGCCTATTATAGTACTAACAAATGGATATGATGTTGAAAAAGAAGTAATTACATCTTTAGATACAAAATTTACGATTTCTCATATAGGTTCTTTATTAACAGGGCGTAACCCTAAAAATTTATGGCAAGTTTTAAAAGAATTGCTACAAGAAAATGAAGATTTTAAGAGCAGCCTAAAACTACAATTTATAGGAGTGGTTAGTAAGGATGTATTGGCAACTTTACACGAGTATAATTTAGAAGCTTATATAGAGCTTATTGGCTATGTTTCTCATGAAAAAGCTATTGTATACCAACAAAGCTCGCAAGTTTTACTTTTAGCAGAAATTAATGCAGAAGAAACCAAAGGGATAATTCCAGGAAAGTTGTTTGAGTATATGAATGCCAAGCGTCCTATTTTGGGCGTAGGGCCTAAAAATTGGGAAGTAGCAGCTATTGTAAAAGAGGTAAACGCAGGTGCAATTTTTGATTATAGCGCTAAAACTGATATAAAAAATGTACTTTTAGATTGGTTTAAAGCCTATCAGAATAAAGAATTGAGTATTTCTTCAACCAATATAGAGAAGTATAGTAGGAGGGAACTCGCCAGACAACTAGCAGCATATATTTAATGGGAATTGTTTTAAAGCAGTCTTTTAAAAACACTTTAGTTACGTATTTAGGCTTTGGAATAGGCGCTATAAATACCTTGTTTTTATATACCCGTTTTTTAACCGATGAATATTATGGTTTGGTAGGAGTTCTACTATCCGCAGCGGCAGTTTTAATGCCCATATTAGCATTTGGAGTACCAAATACTATGATCAAGTTTTATAGTGGTTATAAAAAAGAATCAATAGACATAGATGCTTTTTTAACCTTAATGTTGCTACTACCCTTAGTATTAATATTTCCTATAGTAATAATTTCATATGTTTCTTATGATGTTATTGGTAGTTTTTTATCTAAAAAAAATCCTATTGTAAAAGGGTATATCTGGTATATTTTCCTTGTTGGTATGGCAATGGCCTATTTTGAAGTGTTTTATGCTTGGGCAAAAGTGCAAATGAAATCGGTTTTTGGAAATTTTATGAAAGAAGTGTTTGTTAGGCTTTGTGTAAGTATATTACTGATACTTGTTTATTTTAAAATTATTTCAGTAGAAACCTTTTTAAAAGCATTAGTGGTTGTTTATATACTTAGAACTCTTATTATGAAAGTATATGCTTACTATTTAAGAAAGCCTAAACTAAACTTTAATTTCCCAGCAAACACAAAATTAATATTAAGCTATAGTTCACTAATTATATTAGGAGCATCGGCAGCGGCTATATTGTTAGAGGTAGATAAAGTAATGATAAATCAGTATATAAAAATTGAGAATGTAGCCTATTATAGTGTTGCCATTTTTATCGCTACCGTTATTGCTGTACCATCTAGAGCAATGCACCAAATAGCCTATCCTTTAACAGGGGAAATAATGAATAGAAAGGATACAATAGCATTAAAGCAACTGTATCAAAGAAGTTCACTAACCTTGTTTATAGTAGCAGGACTTATTTATTTGTTGATTATTTTAAACCTGAATGATTTATACACCTTTTTACCAGAAAATTATAGTAAAGGATTTTTAGTAGTACTTTTAATAGGCTTAGCAAAAGTGTTTGATGCCTTGTTAGGAAACGTAAATGCTATCTTGTACAATTCCGATTATTATAAAACGGTAATGTTTTTGGGAGCTTTTTTGGCCATATGTACTATATTATTTAATATGTGGCTAATTCCTAATTACGGACTTATAGGAGCTGCTTATGCTACTTTTTTGGCTATAAGTATTTATAATATCCTAAAAATTATATTTGTAAAAATTAAGTTTAATATTTTGCCTTTTAGTATAGATACAGCTAAAGTTTTATTATTATTAATAGTTTTAGGAGTAGGCTTTTATTTTTTACAGTTACCATTTAACCCAGTATTTAATATTATAATAAAGAGCCTTTTAATAGTGTTACTTTTTGTAGGTGTAATTTATAAGTTTAAAATATCCGATGATGTTTATGGCGTTCTTTCTAAATTCCTTAACAAGAGAAAGTAAATAATTGGAGTTACAATCATAATAATAAAAAAAACTCCGCAGGAATAAATTCTCTGCGGAGCCTTATACAACTAACCAACCTAAAAACAATCTTTATCTACGACTTCTGTATGTAGAAGTAGTAGTTTTACTTCTTTGTGGTGCACTAACTGTTCTTTGCGAACTTCTAGTGGCACCTGAGCTTCTATAGCTTCTACTAGGAGTAGTAGCTCTTGGAGTAACAGTTCTCTGTGTTCTAGTAGTACTTGTTACGGCTCTATTATTATTTTTTACTACAGGTTTTCTATATGTAGTAGTGCTTCTTTTTATAGTAGTATTACCAGGGGTTCTAGTTACTTCTCTTTTAGTCACAGTTCTTTGTGTAGGAGACTTTGTGTATCTAGTAGTTTCACCTTTATGGTAGTTACTATTTTTTATAGTAGAACTTCTATAATCGTTTTTTCTATTATAATCAGAACTACGAGTTACGGCTCTGTTATCTCTAGTGTTTTTGATATTAGATGTTCTGTATCCATCAGTTCTATTACTTCTATAATTAGCGTTAGACTTTCTGTAACCATCACTTCTGTTGCTTCTATAATCACGAGCTACAGCTCTTTTATCATTTCTATAAATTTTTTCTCTTTTATAATGAGATCTATTATTATAGTTGTAACGGTGACCAATTTTAGCATAAGATCTTCTAAAGTTATTTCTATAAGGTCTATAATAGCTATAACGTATTGGCGTATAATACCTTCTGTAAGGTCTGTAGTTTACAAGACAAAGATTAACAGCTGGTCTTGCAAAGTATCTATGAAAAGGTCTGTATACATAACGTCTGTTAAAATCATTTATATATCCATTACAGTGGCTATACACACCTCTATTATAATATACATTTAAACCACCAACACGATTTACTCTGTTGTTTACGTAGCGTACATCTATATTACCTATTGTTGCTACACGACCGTAATAATCGTAGTATACAGGAACATTTTCTACTTGTATTACCGCTCCATAATCATCATACTGTACGTAAGCGTTATAATCGTATCCAGAATTATAAGTAATACTTACATTATTAAAGTTTGCATTAGCACTAAATCTAGATCTATTCTCTATATAAAAATCAAATTCACCATCTGGGTAAACTGAAAACGTAATGCCGTTTTCTACAAAAATAAATGAGTTATTGTAGTTATAAGCATTGCGGATTGCAACCTTATCATCTACTGTATTAGCCATAGTACTCTGAGCACCAAAAATAAGGGCTGTAAAAAGGAGTATTAAATTTTTCATGATATAAGGTTTTAAAAATTATCAAGTGGAAATAGTCACACTTGCAAAGTATATTACAAACAGCGTGCCAAAAAAATAAAACTACTGATTATTAGGTGTTTAAGCTATTTGGTTTTTTCTGTTTTTTATATTTAGGATATAAAACTTCTATTTTCTAGGGTATTTTTTCATAGTTTTTTGTCTAATAGCTTATTTATTGGTTTATTTTTAGGGTATAATAAGGAGCAATTAATATTATACAACATAAAAAATGGTAAGTATAAAAAGGGCAGATTCTAGTCATATAGATTTCCAAAAATTGATTAGAGAATTAGACTTAGATTTAGAAATATATTATAAAGAAGAAACTTCTTTCTATGGAGAACTAAATGCTATT
Organism: uncultured Sediminicola sp.; assembly: GCA_938039345.1. The sequence continues at coordinate 12,438 of CALHVB010000018.1, read as the reverse complement.
GATAAAATAAAGTATACAGTTATTGTTTATGATGAAGAGCAAAACCCAGTTGGTTGTGGAGGAATTAAAGAATATTCTCCTAAAGCAGTAGAAATTAAAAGAATGTATATTAAGCCTACTTATAGAGGAAAAGGAATTGCAACACTAGTGTTAAATGAATTAGAAAAATGGGCTATTGAGCTTAATTTTAAAAAATGTATCCTAGAAACGCTTAAAGATAAACCATACGCCATTGGATTTTATAAAAAGAATAATTACAAAACGATTCCCAATTTTGGGGAATATATAAAGGCAGAAAATAGTATCTGTTTTGAGAAAGAACTAAATTAGATTAGAAATTTAAAACCGTTATTACATATTAAAAACTAATGCCAAAGATTAAATTAAAAACGATTATAAATGCCAATAGGGGAATTGTATTTGATTTATCTAGAAGTATTGATTTACACAAAATATCTACCAAACATACAGATGAAGAAGCTATAGATGGTATTACAAGAGGATTAATAGGACTAAACCAATCTGTAACTTGGAAAGCCAAACACTTTGGTTTTTACCAGGTATTAACTTCTAAAATTACAGCCTATAATGCTCCCAATTATTTTGTGGATGAGATGATTAGTGGAACTTTTAAAAGGTTTAAACATCAGCATATTTTTAATAAAGTTGGTACTGCAACAGAAATGATAGATATATTTGATTATGAATCTCCTTTAGGTATTTTAGGAGTCATAGCAGATAAACTATTTCTTGAAAAATACATGAAGAATTTGCTAGAAAAAAGAAACCAAACCATTAAAGATTATTCAGAATCTAATAAATGGATACCTTTAGTAGCAACAAACAATAATTTAAAATGAAACGATTTTTAAAATTTTTAAAAGGTCTAGGTATTTTTTTAGCTTTACTAGTAATCTTACTTTACATTTTTGATTATGAGTATATTTTAAGAGGAGTTCGTATTGTATATTTAACAGGACATAAAACAGCTTATATAGACGATACACCACATTTTGATACACGTACTATAGAGAATGGAAATATTAAAGAATGGAAACATCATGCAGACTATAATACCATAACATCAACAAAAAGATTAAATGCTGTAAATAAAGAATTAGGCACAGTAGCTTTTCTTATTATAAAGGATAATAAAATATGGTATGAAAACTATGCAGAAGAGTACAGTGCACAAAGTGAAACAAATTCCTTTTCCATGGCAAAGAGTATTACTACAGCTTTACTTTTTAAAGCCATTGGTGATGGTTATATAGAAAGTATAGATACTCCTGTTACTGATTTTTTACCCGAAATAGGAGGGGAATATGTAGCAGAACTTACAGTAGGAGATTTATCTTCCATGGCATCGGGCTTAAATTGGGTAGAAAGTTATTCTAGTCCATTTTCATTAACAGCAAGAGCTAATTATGCCGATAATATAAGACAAACAATACTAGATTTACAAGTAGTAGAAAAACCAGGAACATCTTATAAATATTTAAGTGGAGCTACACAATTATTAGGTATGGTAATAGAAAAAGCTACTGAAAAAACACTAACAAACTATTTAAGTGAAAGTTTTTGGAAACCAATGGGGATGAACCAAAACGCACAATGGCAGTTAGATAGTGAGGAAAGCGGAATGGAAAAAGCTTTTTGTTGTATTGCTAGTAATGCCAGAGATTTTGCAAAGTTTGGACGTTTATGGTCTCAGAATGGAAATTGGAATGGAGAACAAATAATACCTAAAGAATTAGCTGTACTAGCTCAGAAACCAAGGTTTAAAGAGTCTGCTAATTATGGTTATGGATTATGGTTAGAGACTTATAAAGGCAAAAAAATAAGCTATATGCGTGGTATACTAGGGCAATATGTAATTAGTATACCTGAAGATAATATTATTATCGTTCGTTTAGGGCACCATAGAGGTAAAGCAAAAAACGGAAGTTTACATGCCGAAGATTTTTATAGTTATATTGATGAAAGTTATAAGATGCTTAATAATTAATTTTTTTAATTTTAATTAAATACTTTTCTTTGAGACATTAATTTATTTTAATGAAGAATTTAGTAACCTGTAAAAATTGTGAAGAGCAATTTAAAGAAAATTTTAAATTTTGTCCTTTTTGCGGGCAACAAGCCATAGAAAAATTAACAGTAGGCATTTTATTTTATAATACACTAAGCAATTATTTATCTTTTGATGCTCGTTTTTTTAGGAGTTTAATCCCTTTATTATTTAAGCCTGGTTATTTAGCTTCTAAATTTATTAGCGGAAAACGCATGCTGTATCTACACCCAGCAAAAATGTATTTATTTAGTACAGTTGTATTTTTCTTTTTGTTTTCTTTTATTCAGAAAAAACATGTTTTTGGATTAAACAAAGCTATCGAAAAAGGTAGTAGTGCAGTATTAAATATTGATGATGTAAGAGAGCAAGCAATTAAAGATTCAATTACACATATTAATTATCAAAATAATTTAAAGCAACAGAAATATATTCCGAATGTTATAAAAAAGAAAATGGATTCTATGGCTAATCCTACAAATACAAATAATGAATTATTAAAAATGAATTATGTTGTAAAAGAAATAGATTCATTAATTGCTATAAATGCTGATGAGGAAGTTATTTATAAAGTAATGGGAAAGGAAGGCGATGGATGGTTTGAAAAACGTTTTTATCGTCAATCTCTAAGGTTGTATAAATCTAAACAAGGAGGAAGTATTCTACAAACTTTTTATAATGAAATACCAATTGCATTATTTTTCTTATTACCAATATTTGCTCTGATTATAAATATGTTATTTAAGAAAAAAGGCAGTTATGCGCATCATTTAGTATTTAGTTTTTACTTTTTTGCATTTGTTTTTTTAGTTTTCAGTTTTGTTATTGGAACTAATTTTATTTGGGATGTGCCTAATTGGATAGATTGGGTATTAGTATTATCTACTTTTGTATATTTTATAATTTCATTAAAGAAATTCTATAAAGAGAGTAAATTTAGAACTTTTTACAAGGCATGTATAACTGGTTTTGTGTTTTCAGCGCTTATAATTCCAATGGCTATTGTTACTATGGTAGTATTTTCGTTTTTATTTTATTAAAATGAGAATGAGTTTGCCTTTTTATTTGATTGTATCATGGTATACATTAAAATAAAAAGAATTAATAAAGGGGAGAAAACACAAATTATAACTGAAGCCTGAGTATAATTTAATCCAATAATTTGAAACCAATTTAAAAAGTCAACAGATTTATCAAACAATTGACTTGAAAATATTTTAAAATCATCAATTAAAACTATAGTAGTTATGGTGATTATAAAAAATCCAATTTTAAAATAATTTTTGGCTAGTATTTTATCTATTATAATAAATATTAGTAAAGGAATTAATATAAAAAATACAATAATGTTTATTTCTCTGTATGAAAACTCAGTTATTGCTGAAATCCATTTGAGAAGTTTGTAAACTATTTCAAATATTATATTCATGTATCTAACTCAACTTCTCTTTTAAATATTTAGCCGTGTAAGACTTTTTATCCTTAACAATATCTTCAGGAATACCCTGTACCATTAATTGCCCACCATTAGTACCACCTTCTTGTCCTAAATCAATAATATAATCGGCACATTTAATAAGGTCTATATTATGTTCTATTACAACAATAGAATGTCCTTTATCTATTAAAGCATCGAAAGATTTTAGTAACTTTTTAATATCATGAAAATGTAAGCCTGTAGTAGGCTCATCAAAAATAGATAAGGCTTTATCTTTAGTACTACCTTTTACTAAGAATGAGGCTAGTTTTATACGTTGTGCTTCACCACCAGAAAGGGTAGAAGAAGACTGCCCAAGAGTTACATAACCCAAACCAACATCTTGTAAAGGTTTTAGTTTTGTTTTAATCTTAGTTTGTTCGTGTGCATCAAAAAAGGTAATGGCATCATCAATCGTCATATTTAAAATATCGTCTATAGAAGCGTTTCCAAATTTAACTTCTAAAACTTCTTTTTTAAATCGTTTTCCTTTACAAGTATCGCATTCTAAATGCACATCTGCCATAAATTGCATTTCTACTGTAATTTCTCCTTCTCCCTTACATTTTTCGCACCGACCGCCATCAACATTAAAAGAAAAATGTTTGGGTTTATAGCCTCTTAATTTACTTAATTTCTGAGATGAAAATAAAGTTCTAATATCATCGTAAGCTTTTATATAGGTAACAGGATTAGATCTAGATGAACGTCCTATTGGGTTTTGATCTACAAACTCTACATTTTTTATAGTTTTATATTTACCATCTACTGCGGTAAACTGACCTGCTTTTTCTCCATAACCTCCCGTTTCTTTTAATATAATAGGATAAAGAAGTTTTTTTACTAAGGTACTTTTTCCGCTGCCAGAAACTCCAGTAATTACTGTTAATACATTTAAAGGAAAGGTAACATCTATATTTTTTAGATTATTTTCTCTGGCTCCTTTTATTTCTATATAATTGGTGTATGGTCTACGCTTTTTAGGAATAGCGATTTCCATTGTACCATTTAAATAGCTTGCTGTAAGCGAAGAGGATTTTAGAACATCTTTTAATGTGCCATTAGCAACTACATTACCACCATGCGTACCAGCTTCCGGACCTATATCTATTACTTGGTCGGCAGCTTTCATAATATCTTCATCGTGTTCTACTACAATTACTGTATTACCTATATCTCTAAGCGATTTTAAAACATCTATTAAGTTCTCGGTATCCTTTGGGTGTAAGCCAATACTTGGTTCATCTAAAATATACAGAGAACCTACCAAACTACTACCTAATGAGGTTGCTAAATTTATACGCTGACTTTCGCCACCCGATAAAGTATTAGATTTTCTGTTTAAGGTTAAGTAGTTTAAGCCTACTTTATGTAAGAACCCAAGTCTGCTATTAATTTCTATTAATAAGCGAGAGGCTATTTTGTTATCTTGCTCCGATAAGTTTATATTTTTAAAAAACGGAATTAATTCTCCTATAGGTAATTCTACTAAATCTGAAATAGATTTCCCAGCTATTTGTACATAGTTGGTTTCTTTACGTAAGCGTTTACCATGGCAGCTAGTACATTTTGTTTTTCCACGGTAACGAGAGAGCATTACTCTGTTTTGTATTTTATAACTCTTTTCCTCTAACATAGAGAAAAACCCATGGAGGCCATTAAAATAAGAGTTGCCATCCCAAACTAATTGCTTTTGTTCTTCAGATAGTTGAAACCAAGGTTTGTGAATAGGAAAATCAAACTTATAGGCAGCATTCACTAGATCATCTCTATAGGCACTCATGCTTTCTCCTCTCCAAGCAAAAATGGCGTTTTCATAAATAGAAAGAGCTGTATTAGGAATTACCAAATCTTCATCTATACCTATAATATCTCCATAACCTTCACATTTTGGACAAGCTCCATAAGGATTGTTAAAACTAAAAAGATGTACGTTTGGTTCTAGAAAAGACATTCCGTCTAATTCAAATTTATTACTAAAATAATTTTGTTTCTGTGTTTCTAAATCCTCTATAATACAACTTCCTTTACCTTCAAAAAAAGTAGTATCTACAGCATTAGCTAAGCGATTATAAAAATCTTCATCATTTTTTGTTATAATACGATCTATTACTAAATAAAACTCTTTTCCAATATTATCTGGAGCTTGGTCTATTCGTAAAACCTTGTCATTGAACTTTATTCTTGCATATCCTTGTTTAGAAAATAGCTCTAAAGATTTAATAGTATCTCTGTCTTCTGCAATAGTTATAGGAGCTAATAAAAGTAATTTGGTATTGTCGGCATAACTCTTAACATGGTTAACCACATCTGTAACCGTATGTTTTTTTACTTGTTTACCAGAAACAGGAGAATAGGTTTTTCCAATACGAGCAAATAACAACTTTAAATAATCATAAATTTCTGTAGTAGTACCTACAGTAGATCTAGGATTTGTAGAATTTACTTTTTGTTCTATAGCTATTGCTGGTGCAATACCTTTTATATAATCTACTTTTGGTTTATTAAGTTTTCCTAAAAACTGTCTTGCATAAGATGATAAACTTTCTACATAACGTCTTTGGCCTTCTGCATAAAGTGTATCAAAAGCTAAACTGGATTTTCCTGAACCTGATAATCCAGTAATTACTACCAATTTATTTCGTGGAATTACAACATCTATGTTTTTTAAATTGTGCAGTTTAGCACCTTTAATTATGATGTTCTCTTTTGGATTAACTTCTAGTAGTACAGACATGATATAATTTAGAAAAACAAAGATACAATATGCCTTTAATTTATACGCAAAGTAATTAAACTCGGGGGCTAAAAGTTATATATTATATACGGTCATTTGTTTTTAACATTTAATTTTTAGTATATTTGACAAACACTAAACGTTAATACGCCTATAGAAACAAGATTACTTTTTAAAGTTAGAATAGTACCCAAAAGACCTTTTCATATGAAAAGGCCCCCAATTTTAACCCTAAAAAGTAAATCTCTATGGAACTACAAATTGACGATTCTCTACTAGTAAAGCAATTTATAAATGGCGACGAAAGAGCTTTAGAAGCTCTTATTAATAAGCACAACAAACGTATTAACGGTTTTATTTATTCCAAGGTCGGTGACCGTGAAGTAACCGAAGATATTTTTCAAGATACTTTTATGAAAGTTATAAGAACCCTTAAAAGAGGAGCTTATAATGAAGAAGGTAAATTTTTGCCATGGGTTATGCGTATTGCGCATAACCTAATAATAGATCACTTTAGAAAAACGAATAGAATGCCAAAGTTTGATGGTTCTGATAGTTTTAGTATTTTTTCTATGATTGGTGATGATAAGCTAAACATTGAAAAACAACTTATAAAAGATCAAATTAATTCGGAACTTTCTCAATTGATTAAGGAATTGCCTAAAGATCAACAAGAAGTTTTAGAAATGCGCATATATAAGGATATGAGTTTTAAAGAAATATCTGATAATACGGGCGTAAGTATTAATACAGCTTTAGGAAGAATGCGCTATGCATTAATTAACCTTAGAAAGATAATTGAAGAGTATAATATTGTTTTAACGAATTAATAGGTAAAAGGTCGACTAGTTTTATTACATTGTGCAATGATAGCGTTCTACTATTGAAACAAAATCAAAAGTACTATGGAAAAAATTTACACTAAAGCACAAAAAGAATGTGAACTTATAAAGGCGCAACCAGAAACGATTCAGTTTTTATTAAACTATTCAAAGTCTTTAAAAGTTACAGAAGCTAAAGGAATAAAATTTGAGAGTAACCTAAACTAGGTACCCTAACAATATATATTAAAAGCCATTAAGATTATTTCTTAATGGCTTTTTTGTATTTACATCTTTCCTATTATTATTAAAGAGTGCTATTTGTAAAGTATTACGTTGCCCCGCATAGTTATTAGCAATTCTTCTTTGGCAACTATACATAGGTTAAAATATTGTGTAAAAAATAGAAAACAGCACTTTCACATCAAAAAGTAAGGGTTTTACAACATACTTTTTATGAAGGCCTATGTTTTATATAGTTTTAGACTGTAATTAAGAAATCATGTTGATTTTTTATTAAACAAATAAAATAACCATTAACTAAGAAAAGCCCCCTGATCTTAAAAATTAAAAAAACTCATATGTCAGTACAAATTGAAGATTCAGAATTAGTAAGAGATTATATTAGCGGTGATGAAAAAGCACTAGAAGTATTAATCAATAGACACAACCAACGTATTACTAGTTTTATCTATTCCAAAGTATTAGATAGAGATATAACGGAAGATATTTTTCAAGACACATTTATTAAAGTTATTAAGACTTTAAAAAAAGGTAGATATAGTGAAGAGGGTAAATTTTTACCATGGGTTATGCGTATTTCTCATAATTTAATTATAGATCACTTTAGAAAAAACAAAAGAATGCCAATGTTTGAGGGGAGCGATGATTTTAATATCTTTTCTGTTATTGGTGACGATAAATTAAATGCAGAAAAGCAATTAATTAAGGATCAAGTAAACTCTGACTTAAGAGTATTGGTAGAAGAATTACCAGACGATCAGAAAGAAGTTTTATTAATGCGTATTTATAAAGATATGAGCTTTAAAGAAATTTCAGAAAACACTGGAGTAAGCATAAACACTGCTTTAGGAAGAATGCGCTATGCATTAATTAACCTTAGAAAAATTATAGAAAAGAATAATATAGTACTTACAAGTTAAAATTACTTTAAAGTAGATAAGCAATATTTCTAATTTAGTGCCGTTATCTCTGTATAACAACATTAGAAATATGGAAAAAATTTACTTTGAGTACCAAAAAAAATTCAGCCCAGTAAAGGCAAGTACAGAAACTATAGAATTTCTAATAAGTTATTCTAGAGCACTTTACACTGTAAAACATGAAAATCTAAAATTTGATATTCTGTTAAACTAAAAATATAAGCCCGTTATTTACGGGCTTTTTTGCTTTTATAATAGTCGTTTATGACTGTTTTTCTTCCAATAGTTTTTGTAATTACATCTTTTTCCAAGTCCCATCCTCTAGCTGGACTATAATCACGACCATACCAAATTATTTGCAAATGCAGATCATTCCATAATTCTTTCGGAAATAGCCTTTTTGCATCTTTTTCTGTTTGCACTACATTTTTACCGTTAGTAAAACCCCATCTATATAGAAGTCTATGTATATGTGTATCTACAGGAAAAGCAGGAATACCAAAAGCTTGAGAAACAACAACACCTGCAGTTTTATGACCAACAGCAGGGAAAGTTTCTAAAATCTCCATTTCTTTAGGAACAATACCATTGTGGTTTTCTACTAACATTTTAGAAAGCCCATGAATCCCTTTTGCTTTCATAGGGGAGAGGCCAACAGGTTGTATAATTTCTCTAATTTCTTCTACCGTTAATTTTATCATATCATAAGGATTGTCTGCTTTTGCAAAAAGTAACGGCGTAATTTTGTTAACCCTAACGTCTGTACTTTGGGCAGACATGAGTACTGCAATTAGTAGGGTATAAGGGTCTTTGTGATCTAAAGGTACAGGAATAGTAGGGTATAATTCTTTAAGCGTAGTAATTACAAACGTAACCTTTTCCTTTATTGTCATATTTGGTTTATTTTTATACAGAAATAGAACTATAAAACTAAATAAAAATATATATGAAAACATTAAAAGTAGGGGATAAAGTTCCAGATTTTTCTGTTAAGGACCAAGATGGTAATACGGTTAGCTTATCTGATTATAAAGGAAAAAAGCTTATTGTATTTTTTTATCCTAAAGCAAGTACACCTGGTTGTACGGCAGAAGCCTGTAATTTAAGAGATAATTATGCAGCGTTACAAGCAGAAGGGTATAGTTTACTTGGTGTTAGTGCAGATTCTGAAAAAAGACAAGCTAAGTTTAAAGATAAATATGATTTTCCATTTCCGTTACTTGCAGATGAAGATCATACCGTAATTAATGCCTTTGGTGTGTGGGGGCTTAAAAAATTTATGGGTAGAGAATATGACGGTATCCATAGAAAAACCTTTAAATTAGATGAAGATGGTGTTGTTACTTTAGTTATAGATAAAGTAAAAACTAAAGACCATGCAGCACAACTTTTAGAATAACAAAAAAGGCATCAGATTTATAAATCTGATGCCTTTTTTTAAGCTTTTTTACAGGGAATTATTTTTTCTTAGCTTCAATTACATCTTTTTTTCTAACAAAAAGCTGCTTTTCTTTGATCATTTCGGCAAGACCTTTTGGTATCATTTCTTCCCAACCTTCTTCATTATTTGTTATTTTTTTGAGAACATCTCTAGAAAAAATATGCATAATTTCTGGGTCATAATCAAAAATGTCCATAACCTTTCCGTTGTATTTAAAGAACTTATAAAGCTCTTTCATTCTTGGGTGTACTTTAACGTTATTACTAGTCATTATCTGACCAGTTTCAGCATTTTTCATTGGGTAAAGGTAAACTTGTAAGTCTTTAAAGAATAATTTGCCAAATGCTTCTAAAATACCACCACTTAATTCTCTATAGTATTTTTCATCAAAAATATCTACCAAATTATTAACACCCATGGTAAGACCAATTCTAGATTTGGTATACTTATTAAAGTATTCTACAAGTTTGTAGTATTCTTGAAATTTAGAAATCATTACAGTGTGCCCTAAAGAACAAAGTAATTGCGCTCTATCCATAAAATCTTGTTCATCAATCTCTCCAGAAGCTTTTAAGTTAGATAAGGTTATTTCAAAAATAACAATGGTTTTTTCTTCATCTACCATTTTGTCTCGTATAAAAATATCATACGATTTTTTAAACATATCTTCGTTCACCTTAGTAACAGGTCTAAAACTACCCCTAAGTGCCAGAATATTCTTTTTGTATAAGACAGCAGCAGGTAATAAATTATTACCATCAGGCCCAAACATAACAGCATCTGTCATATCATTCTTAATAAGTCTTAAACTCATTAAGCGGTTATCTACATTTTCAAAATTGGGACCAGAGAAATTAATCATATCAATTTCAACAGTGTCTTTATCTATATGGTCGTATAGATATTGTAATAATTTTTTTGGATTGTGGTATTTGTAAAAAGCACCATATATTAAGTTCACCCCAAGAATACCTAAAGTTTCTTGTTGTAAGCGAGCTTCATTTTGTTTAAAACGAACGTGTAAAATAATTTCGTCTAACTCTTTTTGTTTTGGGTCTAGTTGAAAACGAATACCAATCCAACCGTGACCTTTATAACGTTTAGAGAAATCAATAGTTGCAACAGTATTTGCATAGGAGAAAAACAAACGCTCTGGGTGGTTTTCTCTGCTAATACGCTCTTCCATTAATTGCATCTCATAATCTAGCATTGTTTTTAAACGTGCTTGAGATACGTAGCGTCCATCATTTTCTACACCATAAATAGCATCACTAAAATCTTTGTCATAAGCACTCATTGCTTTTGCAATTGTACCAGATGCGCCGCCTGATCTAAAAAAATGCCTTGCAGTCTCCTGACCTGCACCAATTTCAGCAAAAGTTCCGTAAATATCTGGATTAAGATTTATACGTAATGTTTTTGCTTTTATGGAAGGAACGTTTTCAAATACATTATTATCCCTTTTAAGAACTGAAGCCATTTTTTAAAATTTAATTTTCACAAAGTTAGAAAGTTTGCGCAATCAATTAAATATTTATGTTATAAATTTGAAAGAAAATAATTATAGTTTGAAAATTACTTTTTTGGGGACAGGAACTTCGCAAGGAATCCCAGTTATTGGGAGTACACATCCTGTATGTTTAAGCAGTAATCCAAAAGACAAAAGACTTAGAGTTTCTGTACTAATTAGTTGGGAAAATTATAATTATGTAATAGATTGTGGCCCAGATTTTAGGCAGCAAATGCTTAAAAACCCAATTGCTAGATTAGATGGTGTGTTATTTACACATGAACATGCTGATCATACTGCGGGTATAGATGATATTAGACCTTTTTTCTTTAGACAAGGAGATATTTCTATTTATGCGCATACAAGGGTTTTAAAATCTTTAAATAAAAGGTTTGACTATATTTTTGCCCAAAAAAATAGATACCCTGGTGCTCCTGCAGTTTCTGCTACTGAAGTTATAAATAATATAAATATTCCGCTAGGAGATATAGAAGTAATACCAATAGAAGGGGACCATAATAATTTACAAGTTTTTGGCTACAGATTTCTGGACTTTACTTATTTAACGGATGTTAAGTATGTAGAAGACGAAGAGATTGAAAAAATAAAAGGTTCAAAAGTTTTAGTGATTAATGCACTTAGAGAAGAAGCGCACCATTCTCATTTTAATTTAGAAGAGGCTTTGGCTTTTGTAAAAAAAGTACAACCACAAAAAACCTATTTTACGCACATTAGTCATCTTTTAGGTTTTCATGACGATGTGGAGAAAAAATTGCCAGAAAACGTACATTTGGCATACGATAACCTTACTATTATCATATAATAAAAAACTAATTCATGAAAAATAAACTTTTTCTTTACTTATTTATTTTTGCATCTTTAATAGCGTTATATCTTTTTGTTAGCGGTGGCTCTATGGTAGATGCCAAAGAAAAGCGAATTGTAGGGTTAGAGAATAAAGTAGTTCAATTACAAGATTCAGTACAGAGTACAGAGCTTAAGGCGTTAGAAATGCAATATTTTTCTTTAGAAAATAATGATGATGCTTTAGCGTATTATGATCATTTAAATCTAGAAGATGCTACGCGTTACATTTCGGATAAATTATTGGAAACAAATGAAACAAAAGGAAATAATCCTTTAATACCTTATGAAGGTATGGATAACGATTTTAAGATAAATAAGATTAAAATCTTAAACCACAAATGGATTATTGCTGAT
>CALHVB010000017.1 GCA_938039345.1 uncultured Sediminicola sp. | reverse complement strand
CTTGTTGGTTACAATTATCAGATTGTATATATCGATGATTTTTCTACAGATAAAACGCGTAAAGTAACTAAAGCTTTAAATGATGATAAAGTTCATTTAATAGAATTAAAGAAAAATTACGGACAAAGTTTAGCTTTAGCTGCTGGTATAGATTATGCCGAGGGAGAATATATTATTACTATGGATGGTGATTTACAAAACGACCCTACTGATATTCCAGAGATGCTATCCTATGCTGTTAATGATGAATATGATGTTGTTACTGGTATTCGTCAGAAAAGAAAAGATTCACTCGTAAAAAAAATACCCTCTAAAATTGCTAATTTCTTAGTACGTAGAGTTACAAAATTAGATATTAAAGACAACGGATGTGCACTTAAAGTATTTACCAAAGATATAGCCAAGGACCTTAATCTTTACGGAGAAATGCACCGTTTTATTACCTTGTTAGCACATTTAGAAGGAGCACAAATAAAACAAGTACCTGTAAAGCACCATGCACGCCATGCAGGAGTTTCTAAATATGGTTTAGAACGTGTTTTTAAAGTAGTAGCAGATATGATGTTATTACTATTTATTCGTAAATATTTCCAAAGACCTATTCACCTATTCGGAATTTTAGGTGTGTTATTAATTATGTTAGGAATTGGAGTTAACATATACCTTTTAGTTGTTAAATTAATGGGAGAAGATATAGGAACACGTCCATTATTAACTTTTGGAATGATGTTTATTTTGGCGGGGATACAACTTTTTACTATTGGTATTGTAATGGAACTTTTAATACGTACTTATTATGAGTCTCAAAGTAAAAGACCATATAGAGTTAAAACAGTATCTGTAGGTGGCAAATCCTCGTAAAAAACTTATTACTGCATTAAAAATTATTTTTAGTGTAGCGTTGCTCTATTTTATTTTTTCTAAAATAAATATTGGAGATGTTTTTAGTACTTTAAAAACATTAAATCCATTTTATGCAGTAATAGCTATTCTTTTATTTATAGCTTCTAAAATAATAGGTGCATTTAGAGTTAACCTATATTTTCATGAATTAAAAGTACTATTAACTCATAAGAGTAACCTTGAGCTATCGCTCTTAGGTATGTTTTACAACTTATTTCTTCCTGGTGGTATTGGTGGCGATGCCTACAAGGGCTATCTAATTAAAAAAAAATTCAATACTAAAACCAAAAGAATTGCTGCTGCATTAATTTTAGATCGATTAAGTGGTATGTTATTATTGTTTATTTATGCCTGTATTTTAGCTACAATACTCGCTAACCTATACCCTACTGTAACGTACAAAATATCACCAATTTTATTAATAGGCTTAAGCATTATAACTTTTTGGTTCTTAAATAAAAAAATTTTTGATTATGTGTATACTGTTTTCTGGAAATCTTTAGCTTATTCTGCTTTTGTACAATTAGCGCAATTACTAGCTGTTATATGCATATTAAAGGCACTTGCTATAGATACAGATACCACAGCTTATTTATTTTTATTTTTAATATCGTCTATTGTATCTGTATTACCTATTACTTTAGGAGGTATTGGTAGTAGAGAAATTACTTTTTTCTATGGTGCTACATGGCTTTCTTTAAACCAAAATACTTCTGTAAGTATCAGTATGATTTTTTTCTTAATCTCTGCAATTGTTGCTTTATTTGGTATTTATTTCCACTTTAAAAAGCCAAAATTAGAAGTGCTAGATAAAAACATCTAACTATTTAGTGTATAAATATTAATACACATGTATCAAATGCATCTTATTTAATACTTTTTTACGGGTGGCAGAATTTAAAAATTTTGCTTGTAATCTTGTAATCCTAAATTGATCTACAGTGTATTGCTTATCCCAATCGTAATCATTATTCCTTAACCTTTCTAATTCAACATCGGTTACATATAACCAAAAATCTTTTTTATTTTGAATGGATTTTATAGAAGTTATTTTAAGTGGCTCTTGATTGTAAAAATCTAGAGACCAGGTATGCATGGGAGATATTTTATAAATATTATCTACAGGTATTTTTTCTTCTTTTACAATAGCAGCCATAGATGACCCTCCTTGATATTTAAGTAAAGATGGGTAAAAGTGTCCGTTTAAAACTACGTTTAATAAAACAGCCGTAAGCACAGATAAAGTAACTATTCTAAGTGAATATGCTTCTCTCTTTAAACAGAAATAAATAATCAATACAAAAAGAGTAAATAATATAAAATAGTAATAGCTTTCTTTTACCTTAAACACATAAAATGCAATAAGTACAGATATTACAAATACCAATCCTAAAATAAAATACTGCACTCCCAATATAAATTTAATTGCCTTTGTTTTTACATATACATTTAAACTATATAGGTATGATGCGGAAAGAACAGAAAATAACGGTATGGTTATATTTAAATAATGTGGTAATTTAAATTGAGCAAAACTTATAATTATGAAAATTAATGTAATTCCTCCTAATGTTAAAAACTCGTACTTAGGAATATACTGAAACTTTAATTTTAAAAATGTTTTAATTCTACGTCCAAAAGCGATAATAGCAATAACACTCCAAGGTATAAATACCCATAAAAAAGTATGAAAAAAGAAAAAGTAATCGCTACTATTTTTTCCAATACCTTCACCACTTAAACGCTCAAAACTTTGCTCCCAGAAAATAAAAAAGATTCCACTTCTATTAGATTTTCCTCTAATAACTTTCTCTGGATGCAAATCAAACTGTAAATAATAGGCATATAACATTGGCGTAATAGTAATTGCAAAAACCAATAAAGCTACTAATACACGCCAATCTATAAAGGCTTTCCATTTACGTGTATATGCTAAATGACATAATAAAGGAAAACCAATAACTAATATTGCTATTTGCCCCTTTGTAGAAAAAGCCATTCCTGCTCCAAAAGCTCCTAAAATAATAGAAATTAAAGTTCTATTCTCTATATACGTTGCTAATTGCCATATGGCAAAAATTGCAAAACCCGTTAATACTGCGTCTGTTCTAACATCTATATTACCTAATACTATAGTTTGTGCCGTTAAAAAAATTAGTGCTGCTAACTTTCCTATATTAGTATTGTACAATAACTTACCTAAACCATAACAACTATACGCCGCTAAGAAAGATGCTAAAATGCCTGGTATTCTATAAGCCCAATCGTGTAAACCAAATATTTTATAGGAGATAGCTGCCAACCAATAATGCATGTGTGGCTTATCTAAATATTCGTTAGGCCCCTTAAATAAGTTTATAAAATCGTTTTCCTGATACATTCTCATTGCCATAACAGCAAACTGCGCGGAATCATTTTCGAAAAGTGTTACAAACATTCCTATGATGTAAACTAAAACTACTAAGAAAAGTAAAAACCAGTACCTTTTATTAGATATCATATAAGAAATTTCTCGATTGCAAATATATACAACTTAACGAATAACCAACTCAAAATCAGACCTATTAATGTACCCGTAAGTATATCTAATGGAAAATGCACTCCAATATAGACTCTACTATATGCCACCAAAAACGCCCAAAACAAAAGGAAAAACCCTATGTATTTATATTTTTTACGAAATAATATTGTAAAGAATAAGGCTACTGCAAAATGATTAGATGCGTGGGCAGAAAAATAACCAAATTTACCGCCACAACTACTTTTAACCAATCTCACTAAACCATCTAAATCGCTATCGTGACAAGGGCGCAACCGCTGTACACCATATTTAAAAAAGTTAGCCAACTGATCCGTAGTTGTAATTAATAGCGCTATAAAAACTAGTAGTACTAATGTTTTTTTAAGTCCTAAGTTTTTATAGGACAATAAAAGCAAACCAATATATAGTGGTATCCAATTTAACTTATTAGTTACAAACATCCAGAAACCATCCCAAGTTAAACTCCCTAAATTATTTAGAAAAAGAAACAGTTGTTTGTCATATTTTATAATCTCTTCTAGCATAAAATCTACTCTTCGTATCTGGCTATTTCCCTGTCATAAAAAGCAGTAGCTTCCTCTATTAAATTTTCAGCTTCAGCTTGTAATTCTGCTTCATCCTCTTTAGTAAAATCTTCTAACCATTCTACCTCATCATTCTCTAAATTTATAATGAATCTTGGGTAATCTGTATGAACAACAAATATTGCATTGGGGTAATCTGTATTATCACCTAGTAAAAATTTCGGAAATTCCATAGTTGTATTTTATAATTAAATGATTTATTTAACAATCATTTTCTTTGTTTCTTTATTAAATCTAATATATAACATAATAGCCGAAGCTGTTAATCCAGAAAGTAAACCTATCCATATACCTACTGTACCCAAAGAGGTGTGTATACCTAAATAATAACTAATAGGAAAGCCTATTAGCCAATAGGCTATAAAGGTAATAACCATTGGCACTTTTACATCTTGCAAACCTCGCAAAGCTCCTAAAACAACTACTTGCAATCCGTCTGAAATTTGAAAAAAAGCAGCTACTATTAATAACTGAGCTGCTAAAAAAAGTACTTCGGTATTATCTAACTGATTGGCAAGATTATCTATATCTAAATAAAAAGTAGGTAATACTTTGTAAAAAATTAAAAATATGGCTGCAAATACTATTTCTAATAAAAAGGTTAAAAAGAATAAAGATTGTGCTATTCTGCGTAATTCTTTAAAATTAAGCATTCCTTTCTGGTTCCCTACACGAATCATAGCTGCAACACCAAGTCCCATACCCACCATAAAAGTCATACTAGAAAGGTTTAAAGCTATTTGGTTAGCTGCCTGTGCATTTTTACCAAGAACACCGCTAATCCATATTGTTGATGTAAAAATAGCAACCTCAAAAAACATTTGTAATGCAGATGGATACCCAAGATTTATAATTTTTTGCATTATCGATTTCTCTATCGATTTAAAATTAAGACCTGTAATATAGGGTTTAAATTTTTCTTTGCTTTTTAAAAGAACCCATATAAAAATAACCATAATTACTCTAGAGACTAATGTTCCTATAGCAGCACCAATGATACCCATTTTAGGAAAACCAAAAGTTCCAAAAATTAATAAATAGTTTAAAGTAATATTCACCACATTCGCAATTACTGTTGCGTACATTGGATATTTAGTTTGCGATAAGCCTTCTGAAAATTGTTTAAATGCCTGAAAAATAATTAAAGGAACCAAAGAAAATGCTACCAAGTTTAAATAAGGCATAGCTAATGTTACTACCTCTTGTGGCTGGTTCATATGATACATTAAGGGTCTTGCAAGTAATATAATTCCAAAAAGAATAAGTCCCAGAAAAGTACACAATATTACTCCATGCTTTAAAGCGCTTCTACCATCGTTTATTTTACCAGATGTATCTGCTTCTGCAACTAATGGAGTTATAGCAGTTGAAAAACCTATTCCTAAAGACATGGCTATAAACACAAAACTATTTCCTAAAGAAACTGCTGCCAATTCTGCGGTACCCAATTGCCCAACCATAACGTTATCTGCAAAAGCCACAAAAGTATGCCCTAACATTCCTAATATTACTGGGAATGATAGTTTTAAATTGTACTTAAATTCTTTAGTATATTTTTTAAACAAAAGGAAGTTATTTTTAAGCAAAGATAAGTTTTAGCTTTATTTTTAAGGGCAATATATTAGCTTCTTTACTAGAAAAATAACCAACTGCTACGCTTTTTTAGCTTCTTCCCAAAAGATATCCATTTCTGCTAATGTCATATCTTTTAAAGATTTATTTAAGCCCTTAGCTTTAGCTTCTAAATATTGAAATCTCTTGATAAATTTTTTATTGGTTCGCTCCAAAGCATTCTCTGGGTTTATATCTAAAAAACGAGCGTAATTAACTAAAGAAAATAAAACATCTCCATATTCCGCTTCCATAGCATCTTTATTACCTGCCTCTATTTCTTCTTTAAACTCTCCTAACTCTTCTTCTACTTTTTCCCATACTTGTTCTGGTTTTTCCCAATCGAAACCAACTGCGGCTACTTTATCTTGTACCCTATTTGCTTTTACTAAAGCAGGCAGCCCTTTAGGAACACCTTCTAAGACACTTTTTTTTCCTTCTTTAAGCTTTAATTGTTCCCAATTTTGCTTTACATCTTCTTCATTCTCTACTTTAACATCTCCATAGATGTGTGGGTGTCTATGGATTAACTTATCACAGATTTCATTAGCAACATCAGCAATATCAAAAGTATTAGTTTCGGAACCTATCTTGGCATAGAAAACAATATGCAACAATACATCTCCTAACTCTTTTTTTATTTCTTCTAAATCATTATCTAAGATAGCATCCCCAAGCTCATAAGTTTCCTCTATAGTAAGATGACGCAAAGATTGCATCGTTTGCTTTTTATCCCAAGGGCACTGTGCTCTAAGCTCGTCCATTATTGTTAATAAACGGTCAAAAGCATTTAATTGATTTTCTCTGGAAGTCATACCTATAATTTGCACAAAAATAGAAAAGTTTTATCCCAATAACATATTTATAGTACCTTAGAGACAAAATAAGTAACAAAGCAGTTTAATTCTAAATAACATCCATAAACATGAAAGCTTTAAACACAAAATTCTTTATTTGTTTATTCATTTCCCACATTAATTTTTTAGGGTTTTCACAAGAAATTATAGAACTACCGCACACAACTCCAGATAATGTTATATACGAAGGTGATGAAAAAACATATTTTTCTAAAAACTGGAACAAACCTGTAGTTTCTAATGTATCTACACCCACATTACATGTTTATAGACCTTCTAAAGAAATTAATAATGGTGCATCTGTAATAATTGCACCAGGCGGTGGTTTTTATGCACTAAGTATTGATAGTGAAGGTACAGATGTTGCCAAATGGCTAAATGAAAAGGGAATTACCGCTTTTGTTTTAAAATATAGATTAGTTCCTACAAAAAGTAATGATGCTACTGAAGAAATAAAAACAGATTATGACGAAGCAAAAGTTAAAAAAGTGCTTCCGCTTTCTGTAGAAGATGGTTTAACAGCTCTCGATTACGTTCGCGCAAATGCCGAAAAATTAAATATTAATCCCAATAAGATTGGCTTCATGGGCTTTTCTGCCGGTGGCACTGTTACTATGGGGGTTACTTATAATTGTAATAAAAATAATAAACCCAATTTTATTGTTCCTATATATCCTTGGGTTTCTGTTCTTATAAAAAAAGAAACTCCACAAGATGCCCCTCCAATGTTTATAGCTTGTGCCTCTAATGACGGTCTTGCCCTATCTAATGTTGACTTATATAAAGATTGGATAAACGCAGGAAAAGTAGCTGAGTTACATATGTATGCTAAAGGAGGCCACGGTTTTGGTATGGTAAAAAATAATTTACCTACAGATAATTGGATTCAGCGCTTTTATGAATGGACAATTGCAGAAAAAATTACAGAACCTGTAACAACAAAATAATATTTTGAAAATTTTATTACTACTACTTTTTACTTTTATTACTACACTTGGTCATACCCAAAATTATTTAAGATTTACAGATGAAGTAAAAGCAATTCAAAAAAAGTATGACACTTTACCTTTAAACACATCAAAAGAAACTATTGTTTTTACGGGTAGTTCTAGCATTAGACTATGGCGCAATTTATCCGAAATTTTTCCTGATTATAATATTATAAACACTGGCTTTGGTGCTTCGGTTAGCGAAGATTTACTTTTTTACACCAAAGAATTAATTCTTAATTATAAACCAAAAAAAGTTTTTATTTATGAAGGAGATAATGATGTTGCAGGCGAAAAAAAAACAAATGAAATTATAGATAACCTACAAGAGATTATTAAACTTATAAAAAAAGAAAATAGTAACACTAAAATTATTTTAATAGCTGCTAAACCAAGTATAAAAAGGTGGCATTTAAAAAAACAGTACAAAAAGCTAAATAGAAAACAAAAACAAATAACTAAGAAAGATACTACCATTTATTATGCTGATGTTTGGTCTATAATGCTAAAAAACAGAAAGCTAAAAACAGAATTATTTTCATCTGACGGATTACATATGAATGCTAAAGGTTATAAACTATGGCAACAGGTAATTAAAAAATACATCAATCTATAAATAGCTTCAATATATATTAGCAATGTTCAAAAGAATAATATACTCTGTTTTCATACGCTCTTTACTTATTATAATAAGTATAGGCTTATTTGTTGCTTGTAAAGAAGAAAAAAAGAAAAAAAGAATTAATTTTCCTCATACAGATTTATCTACAGAAAATTTAATTCCGAAACCATTAAAAATAATACCAACCCATAATGCTTTTGGGCTTAATAAAAGTACCGTAATCTATACATCACAGACTAATAATGGTTTTAATAAAGTTGGTCACTTTTTATCAGAAAAAATAAAACAAAAAACAGGATTAGAAATTCCTGTTAACGAGGCTCCTTCCAATACTATTGATAAATTTATCTATATTAACAAATCTGATAGTGTAGCGCTTAAAAACAAAGAAGCCTATCAATTATACATAACTAAAGATACTATCATAATAAACGCTAAAACTGCAGAAGGGGCATTCAGAGGTATACAAACTTTACGGCAGTTGATACCTTATACTAGTAACGATACACTTACCGATTATAAACTATGGCCTATACCTACGGGAAAAATAATAGATAGTCCTAATTATAATTATAGAGGAACTATGCTAGATGTAGCCAGACATTTTTTTAGTGTTGCTGATGTTAAAAAATACTTAGACCTTATAGCTTATTATAAGATAAATGTTTTACATCTACACCTTACAGACGATCAGGGTTGGCGAATAGAAATAAAATCTTGGCCTAAATTAACAAGCGTTGGAGGAAACTCTGAAGTAGGTGGTGGTAAAGGTGGTTTTTACACACAAGAAGAATACAAAGATATTGTTGCCTACGCTGCGGAAAGACATATTTTAATTATACCAGAAATAGATATGCCGGGTCATACTAATGCGGCTTCTGTATCTTATCCTTTTTTAAATGGAAACGGAAAAACTCCTAAACCATACACTGGTATGCGTGTTGGCTTTAGTACTTTTAACACAAAAAAAGATACTACCTATAGTTTTATTAATGATATTGTACAAGAAATAGCTGCTATAACCCCAGGTCCCTATTTACATATTGGTGGAGATGAAAGCCATGTTACAAAAAAAAGAGATTACCATTATTTTGTAAAAAAAGTTGAAGCTATTGTTAACAAACATAACAAGCAAGTTATTGGTTGGGATGAAATAATACTAGCAACAACAAATACTAGCTCCGTAGCCCAACATTGGAGAACTAAAAAAAATGCCGTAATAGCATCTAACAAAGACTCTAAAATAATATTATCTCCTGCTAAAAATACTTATTTAGATATGAAATATGATTCATTATCTAAACATGGATTAGATTGGGCAGGACACATAACTGTTGCCGATGCATATAATTGGTCTCCCGAAAATTATATAACAGAAATACCTAACAATGCTATTTTAGGTATTGAAGCTCCTCTTTGGTCCGAAACTATAAGTACCATATCTGAATTAGAATATTTAGCCTTTCCTAGAATTATTGGTTATGCAGAATTAGGGTGGTCTACTAAAGAAAATAGAGAATGGAATAACTATAAAATTCGTTTAGCATACCAAGCGCTCTATCTAAAACAAATGGAAGTTAACTACTACCCTTCCTTATTAATAGATTGGAAATAATTTTTCATTAGTATTTAGTGTTTCTTAAAAAAAGAATTTTAAGAACATTACCAATAAACGATTGAAACAAACCATTCACCCAACCTAACGTTCTTAATTTCAACGATTTAATCTACACTTAAACGTAAACAGACAATTTTAAAAACCTTTCAACTTTAATTTTTACCTCTTCATCAATTATATTACTGTTAAAAATACAAGTAGTTGCAACTTTGTAATTGTAAAACCAAAGAAATATAATTATGAAAACATTATTACTTGTTAAAAACATTTATTTAGAAGGATTTAAAAATTTAGGAAACTTAATTGTAAAAAACTATTTCAAAGCATTTGCATGGTTTAGCTTTATTATGTTCGCTATGGTATTGTATGCTTTTATTTATAGAGTTTTTACAGGTTTTGTATTTGACTAAACTTCTTTTTCTATAGTTTATGAAAATTACTCAATGTTTTAAAGTTTTCTTGCAGAAACATAGCAAGAAAATAGAAAATAGACTATCCTCAGAATTATTAATGCTTTTAGTATCTTTCTGCTTTGTATTGGCACTAATTGCACTTTGCCTATATTTAAAAGGATAAACTATTTACCTAAGATATAACTCCTGAGCCTACAAGTTCGTCTCCAATATACCAAGCAACAAATTGCCCTTCGGTAATAGCAGACTGTTGTTCTACAAAATCTACATAAATACCGCTATTAAACTTATATAGTATAGCCTCTTGCAAAGCTTGTCTGTAGCGAATACGTGACATTACATTCATTGTTTCCCCATTTTGTAGTTCTAGATCTTTACGAACCCAATGAATTTCATCACTAGCAACTTTTAACGTTCTGCGATATAATCCTGGATGATTTTTTCCCTGCCCTGTATATATAGTATTAGAATTAACATCGGTATCTATAATAAATAAAGGTTCTTTTGTTCCTCCAACATTTAACCCCTTACGTTGTCCTATAGTAAAGTAATGAGCTCCTTGATGCTCACCCACAACTTTTCCATCTTCTAATGAATACTCATGCTTACTAGAAAAATACAAAAGCTCATCTTCTTTAGATGTAAAATTTGGAATTGGTGTATTATATTTTTCTATATCTGAAGATACTTCTATAATAACACCTTTTTTTGGCTTTAATTTTTGTTGTAAAAATTCTGGTAAACGTACTTTTCCAATAAAACAAAGCCCTTGAGAATCTTTTTTATCTGCAGTAATTAAATCATTAGCAGCAGCTATTTCTCTAACCTCTGGTTTAGTAAGCTCTCCAATAGGAAATAAAGTTTTAGCTAATTGTTCTTGCGATAACTGACATAAAAAATAAGACTGATCCTTATTATTATCTTTTCCAGCTAATAACTTATAAACTTCTGTACCGCTAGAATTTTTAATCACATCTTTTCTACAATAATGCCCTGTAGCCACATAATCTGCACCTAATTGAATTGCAATCTTTAAAAAAACATCAAACTTAATTTCTCTATTACATAAAACATCAGGATTTGGAGTACGTCCTTTTTCATACTCCCGAAACATATAATCTACAATACGCTCTTTGTATTCTACACTTAAATCTACCGTTTGAAATGGGATTCCTAATTTTTCTGCCACAATAAGTGCATCATTACTATCCTCTAACCAAGGGCACTCGTTAGATATTGTAACAGAGTCATCGTGCCAATTTTTCATAAAAAGACCTATTACCTCATACCCTTGCTCTTTTAAAAGGTATGCTGTAACACTAGAATCTACTCCACCAGAAAGACCAACTACAACTCTTTTCATATCTACTTTAAAAAATGCAAAAATACTAAATAACTATATCTAAACTCATTAAATACGCTAGCTATTTACTACTAGAAATTATAGCATATAATCCCAAAATTGAAAAAAAACATTATTTTGTTTATCATTTTAACAAAAATGATAAACAAAAATTACTATATTAGCTAAAAATTATGTTTAACATTATTTTAAAATATTTAAACAAAAATTAGTAACATTAAAAATTATAATCATGAAAAAATCAATTCATTTAAAAAAATTACTCTTTTTTTGCTCCTTTCTAGTTTTATTTACAGCTTGTAAAGATGATGACAATGGTGGTAAAGAAATGATTCCTGATCCAACACTAACAGAAATTGTTGTTGCCTCTAGCGCACTAACACAATTAGAAGCTGCTGTTATTAAAGCTGATCTTGCAGACACATTAAACGGAACTGGACCTTTTACTGTTTTTGCCCCTACTGATGATGCTTTTGTTGCCCTATTAGGTGTACTAGGTGATGATTACAACAGTATAGAGGATTTTGATACCCCTGAAGAAATTGCGCTATTAAAAAATATATTATTGTACCATGTAGTGCCTGCTAAGGTTCTGGCTGCTGATTTATCTGCTGGAGATGTGGCTACTGCTTTCACAGGTAATAGCATTTCTGTAATTGCTTCTGGTAATTCATTCGTAATAGGAGATGCATCTGATACCAATGCTACTATCACAGGTACAGATATTATGGCATCTAACGGTGTTGCACATACAATTAATAAAGTATTACTACCACAAGCGGCTCTTGATTTTGTAGCTGGTTTAAACGCTCCAACTGAATCGCTAGTAGATATTGTTGTTGCTACTGAAGTATTATCTTCTTTAGAAGCTGCTGTTATTAAAGCTGATTTGGTTGATACCTTAAACGGTGATGGTCCTTTTACTGTTTTTGCGCCTACTGATGACGCTTTTACTGCATTACTTGATGCTTTAGGTGATAATTACAATAGCTTAGACGATTTTGATACTACTGAAGAAATTGCACTATTAAAAGATATTTTATTATACCACGTAGTTGCTGATGAAGTTCTTGCGGCTAGTTTAGCGGCTGGTGATGTAGGTACAGCTTTAGCCGATAATAGTATTACGGTAATTGCTTCTGGTGATACTTTTGTTATTGGTGATGCTTCGGATACCGATGCTGAAATAACAGGTACTGATATTATGGCTACTAATGGTGTAGCACATACAATTAATAAAGTCTTACTTCCACAAGCGGCTATTGATTTTGTTCAACAAATTACTAATGGTTCTTTAGTAGACTTGGTTGTAGCTACTGAAGCACTATCTTCTTTAGAAGCTGCTGTTATTAAGGCTGATTTGGTTGATACCTTAAACGGTGATGGTCCTTTTACAGTTTTTGCGCCTACTGATGACGCATTTACTGCATTACTTGATGCTTTAGGTGATAATTACAATAGCTTAGACGATTTTGATACTACTGAAGAAATTGCATTATTAAAAGATATTTTATTATTCCATGTAGTTCCTGACAAAGTACTTGCGGCTAGTTTAGCGGCTGGTGATGTAGGTACAGCTTTAGCCGATAATAGTATTACGGTAATTGCTTCTGGTGATACTTTTGTTATTGGTGATGCTTCGGATACCGATGCTGAAAT
>CALHVB010000016.1 GCA_938039345.1 uncultured Sediminicola sp. | reverse complement strand
ACTTATAAGGCTAGATTAATGAAAAAACTTAATGTAGATAATCTTGTAGATTTATTACAACAAGCTAAAGCTTTAGAATTATACTAAAATTTCTTTTTTTAAGTAAAACAAAAAACCTAGCAGAGCTAGGTTTTTTGTTTTAAGAAAGGACTCTATTTAACTTCTTTTTTAATAATGCGTTTAATTGCTGATAACTCATTATTTCTTCTAAAATTTCTTTATCAAAATTTTTACCCTCTATATTTCCATGCAGAGAAGAAACTCTCATTTTAATTAAAAAACAACGTAATGTCAAAATAGTCTCACTCACTAATTGTGCTACTCCTACATCTTTACTTTTTGGATAAATGTCTTTTGTAGACCAATTATGTAATGTATATTTTTCTTCTTCCATTAATATAGAAGAAATTTCAGATACCATATCTTGATCCAAATCAGAAATGAATGTATTTATCGTAAAATCATCTTTCTCATTTAAAGCACCAATTAATTTGGCATAAATATTTCTAAACTTTTCGTGGGCTAATTCTATTTCATCTTCCTGGAGATCTAAATATATTTTCTCGTAGACCTTTGCCTCTAATTTCTCTGGCTCTAAAACTAAATCTCCAGCATCATTCTCTTTTAAAACTAAATCTTCAAACTCTTGTTGTTCGTTTCCATACAACAATAACACCTCTATTATTTTACGCTCTAACTCATATTGTACATCAACCTTTCTTGCAGACTGCTCGTTTTTTACAACATTAAACGCATTATCTTTTTGTTCTTGCTTGGCTTTTTTTGAAGCTTCTACAGCTCCTTTTTTCCCTATTTGCGCTAAAGTATTAAACAATACCTCCTCAGATATTGTCATTATTTGTGCGCATTCTTGTATATATATTTCCCTTTTTATTTGATCAGGAATCTTAGCGATACTATTCACAATTTCCCGAACAGTTTCTGCTTTTTTTATAGGGTCATTTGCAGACTCTTTAACTAATAAAGATGCTTTAAATTGAATAAAGTCTTGTGATTTTTCCTGAAGATAAAGCACTACATCTTCATAAGCGTTATTTTTAGAAAAACTATCTGGATCCTCTCCTTCTGGGAATGTACACACCTTAACATTCATTCCCTGTTCTAAAATTAAATCTATACCCCTAAGCGAAGCTCTTAAACCCGCCGCATCACCATCAAAAAGAACCGTTATATTTTTTGTTAGCCTATTTACTAATCGTATTTGATCCGATGTTAATGCTGTACCACTAGATGCTACAACATTATGTATTCCTCGTTGATAAAACTGAATAACATCTGTATAACCTTCTACCAAATAACAATTATCTTCTTTTGCTATTGCTTGCTTTGCATAATAAATACCATATAATACTTTACTCTTATGATATATATCGCTCTCTGGTGAATTTAGATACTTAGCTGCTTTTTTATCACTTGTTAAAATACGCCCTCCAAAGCCTAAAACACGCCCGCTCATAGAATGTATAGGAAACATTACACGCCCTTTAAAACGATCAAACTTTCTAGGGTTATTTGGGTTAGTTGCATCTTCTTTAACAATCGTAAGCCCTGTTTTCTCTAAATAATTTAATTGGTATTTTTTCTCTAAAGCTTCTTTGGTAAAAGCATCCCATTGATCCAAACAATAACCTAATCCAAACTTTTTTATGGTTTCTTCTGTAAAGCCACGTTCTTTAAAATAACTAAGCCCTATGGCTTTTCCTAATTCTTTTTCCCAAAGTACCTCCGAAAAATATTTTTGTGCATATTCTGAAACCAAATACATACTCTCTCGCTCACTAGCCTCTGCTTTTTGCTCGTTTGTTTGCTCGGTTTCTTCTACTTCTATATTGTACTTTTTAGCGAGATATTTAATAGCTTCAGGATACGAAAAATGCTCGTGCTCCATTAAAAAAGCTACCATATTACCCCCCTTACCACTACTAAAATCTTTCCAAATTTGCTTAACAGGAGATACCATAAAACTTGGCGAACGCTCATCTGTAAACGGGCTTAAACCTTTAAAATTAGCTCCTGATTTTTTTAAGTTTACAAAATCACCAATTACCTCCTCTAAACGAGCAGTTTCATACACTTTATCTATGGTAGATTTTGAAATCAATATTTTTTATTTATGCAAGAATGTAAAGATAATAGAATTATTTATTGAGTTTCGTTATGAAGAAGCAATAATGAGACTCCACAGTTCTATCCAATTTTTATTAATGTAAATTTATTAATCTTAGTAGGCTTTTCCATTTGATAAACTCCAACATGTCGATAATTTTTTTTGACAGCGCTCACCACCTTAACCACATATTCATTGTCAGCATTATAGCCTAAAATAACATTTCTTAAAGCACATTTATCAAATTTAGCCTTCCCTTTAAAATCATTAAGTAACCTTATTTCTTTTTCGTACTCCCAATTCTTCCCTTTTCTAAAAAAAATCTTCCCTATATCTTTTTCACTTAATATTGGCGAAAACTCTAAAGGATTTAAATTATCTTCATAAAAAACTGGCCCTAAAACTGAAAAAAAATCTTTATCGATATCACTGTTAAATTGTAAACAAACGCCTTTATGATTATTCGCATAATTTGCCCACAATGGCAGATTCATAATATACATTGAAAAACAAGCTATTCCAAATTCAAGTATAAAATTTTCTATTCTTTGATTAGCAAATTTTTGTAGCTTATCACTACTGTATTCTGACTCAAAATACCTCTTAACTTCTATATCTGTTATACTTTTCGAAACCAACCTAAACAACTCATTAGTTGCTTCTGGATTTTTAGTTAGATATACTAGTTCATGACTTGAATCATATGGGTCATTTAATGAATTCCTATCTGGAAAAAAGATATAATTGTTAACTATTTCATCTATTGTACGATCAGTATTCCCCCTGAATCTAAATATATACGGTGGACCAGCCTTAAACACCTCTCTAATCATATTAAATAAAGTCTAATTCTTCCTATCAACTACATAATTCACCATTAATTCTAGTGAGTTTTTGTATTCGGAATCTGGGTAAGTACTTAACAATGCCAACGCCTCTTCTTTAAAAGCCATCATTTTTGTTTCTGCATAAGCCAATCCTCCATGTTTCTTTACAAAAGCAATAACTTCTTTTACTCGCTTTTTATCTTTATTATGATTCTTTACAGAGTTTATAAGCCATTTTTTTTCTTGTTTAGAACAAGTGTTTAATACATATATTAGTGGCAAGGTCATTTTTTGCTCTTTAATATCTATACCTGTTGGCTTTCCTATTTTTGTTTCTCCGTAATCAAATAAATCATCTTTTATTTGAAATGCCATTCCGCACAATTCGCCAAACTTGCGAAAAGTTTCAACTTCTTTAGATTCTGGCTTTACAGAGCAAGCTCCTAAACTACAACAAGCAGCAATTAAAGTTGCCGTCTTCTGGCGTATAATATCATAATAAACTTCTTCTGTAATATCTAAGCGTCTAGCTTTTTCTATCTGTAACAACTCCCCTTCACTCATCTCTCTAACCGCAACAGATATGATTTTTAACAAATCGAAATCTCCATTATCTATAGATAATAACAAGCCTTTAGAAAGCAAATAATCGCCAACTAAAACAGCTATCTTATTTTTCCAGAGTGCATTTATAGAGAAAAAACCACGACGTTTATTACTTTCATCTACCACATCGTCGTGAACCAAAGTGGCTGTATGTATTAATTCTATTACAGATGCTCCACGATAAGTACGTTCATTCACCTCTCCATTAGCTAATAATTTAGCTGTTAAAAAGACAAACATAGGACGCATTTGCTTCCCCTTTCTATTTACTATATAATATGTAATTCTGTTAAGTAGCGCTACTTTTGAAGACATTGCTTCATGGAATTTTTTTTCAAAAACTTCCATTTCTTTACTAACCGGTTCTTTTATTTGCGCTACAATTTTCACTGATACAAGCCTCTAATAAGACAAAATAGTTTGGTTCTGTAAATCTAACTAAAATTTAAAAGGTAGCTACTATTAAAAAAGCATGTATAGCTAAAAAATTGATATTATGATTTATTGGCTAATTGACCACAGGCAGCATCTATATCTTTACCTCTAGATCTACGAACCGTTACCGTTATTCCTGCGTTTTCTAATGTTTCTACATATTTCTCAATTGCACTATTAGATGCTTGTTGAAACTCCCCATCATCAATAGGGTTATATTCTATTAAATTTACTTTCGAAGGAGCAAATTTACAGAAGTTCACTAGAGCATC
>CALHVB010000015.1 GCA_938039345.1 uncultured Sediminicola sp. | reverse complement strand
CTCTCCAGATTCAAAAAATATTCTACTGGCAAGTAACAATTTCAATATTTCTAATTCTTCTGACGTTTCGCCATCAAAACTTTTAGAAGCTATAAAATCTATTAGGGAATCATAAAGCCTTTTACTTAGCGCATGATATGTATTCTTTGCTGGCTTACCATATATTTTTACATCTAAATTAGTAGACACCCCTGCTGCTATTAATTTAAAAAGCTGAATATTTTTAACATCTCCCCTTCTATTCTTCTTCTTTAAATACTGTATAAAGTCTAATTTTTCTTCTCTAGAGAGGTTTGTTATAATTTTTGATAATATATTCATTTAATCATAAGCAATATTATTATTAATTAATTGAAATTAAATACTTTATAACAAATATAATACAAATTAAATCATAAGTTTTTACACAAAAATGTATTTTATAATTTATGATGCACCCCCATCTTTGCCCTATAATTATAACATCAAAACTATTAATTATGGAAAATTCAATGGTAAACGAAAAGAAAGAAACAAAACATGTTTACGAACCTAAAAGTGAAAAGAAATTTGATTTTAAACCTACCTCAGCATTTATATCTGCATCTTGGTCCGCAGTACTTATAGGAATGACATCTTATTGTATTGGTTTATGGAATGCTGATATGATGCTAAACGAAAAAGGGTACTATTTTACTATTCTACTCTTTGGTTTATTTTCTGTAATATCAGTTCAAAAAAGTGTAAGAGATAGGCAAGAAGGTATGCCCGTAACCGATATGTATTATGGTATTAGTTGGTTTACCAGTATTGCTTCTATTGTTTTACTTGTTATAGGTTTATGGAATGCAGACTTAGCCTTAAGCGAAAAAGGATTTTACGGTATGTCTTTTACTTTAAGTCTTTTTGCTGCCATAGCAGTACAAAAAAACACAAGAGACGTTCAGCTTATAAACAAACAAGAAGAGTATTAAAATTTTAAACTCTATATTTAATCCTCGCTTTTCAGCGAGGATTTTTAAACGTTCAAAAATACACTTGTTATGAATTCTAAGTTTGAAAAAAATCTTAATGAGCTCTTAGATGCTCAGATTATTACTCCAGAAATTTTAAACAATATAACAGAATATTACAATACTAATAAAACAACAAAAACGAACTGGTTATTTACTGTTTTTGGTGTTTTAGGCGCAATACTTAGTGGTTTAGGTATTATTTTAATTGTAGCGCACAACTGGGATACACTACCTAAAAACACTAAAACAATTTTAGCTTTTTTACCTTTAGTTATAGGGCAAATAGCCCTAGGATATTCTTACTTTAAAAATAAAAGTAGTACTTGGAAAGAAGCTTCTTCTACCTTCTTATTTTTTGCCATAGGAGCAACTATATCATTGGTAAGTCAGGTATATAACATCCCTGGAAAAATGAGTTCCTTTATACTTACATGGACTATTTTGGCAACTCCATTAATTTATTTAATGCGCTCTAATTTAGTGGTAATATTGCACCTTATTATGGCTACTTCATACGCATGTAACCTAGGGTACTTTAACGCTAACACTCCATGGTTATATGTAATGCTATTTGCTTTAGTATTACCACATTATTATAAATTAATAAAACAGCAACCAACCGCTAATATTACAAGTATCCTTAATTGGCTATTGCCTTTAAGTTTGGTTATTTCCTTAGGTGCTTTTATTGGTAAAAGCGATGTCTTTGGGTTTAGTATGTATATTACTCTTTTTGGTTTGCTCTACAATTTAGGCAAACTCCCATGGCTTAAAAATCAAAAATTAAGAGTTAACGGTTATTTAATTATAGGTTCCATAGGAAGTATTTTTACACTTACATTCACTAGTTTTAATTGGTTTTGGGAAGACACTATATTAAAAAACTCAAGTTCACAAGAAATAGGTATTACTCTATTTTTATTTCTATCAGCAATTGCAGTACTACTATACTTATATCTTAAAAAACAATTAAAACCTTTTAATTTATTTCAATACACATTCTTAATATTCGGGCTTATATTTTTAGCCTCGGAAGTTATAGGAGAATCAGCTGTTGTTTTAATTAATATACTAATTTTTGTTCTTGGGCTATTTGCTATTAAAATTGGTACAAATAAAAGAAATTATGGCATTTTAAATTATGGCTTACTTATAATTACAATACTTATTACCTGTCGCTTTTTTGATACTAATTTAGATTTTATAGTAAGAGGTCTTTTATTTATTCTCGTTGGCGTTGGTTTCTTTTTAGCAAATTATATGCTTTTAAAAAAACAACAAAATGAAAAAAATAATTTAATAAACTAAAAAACACATCATGGTTAAACTAGGATATTCATTACTATTTACACTTGTTATTATTGCACAATTAGCTGTGCCTGCACATATGATTTATGAGCAAGAAGCTACACTTAAAAACGGAACTGCATATAAGTTTAAAACAAAACCTATAGACCCATCTGATCCATTTCGCGGAAAATACATTACACTAAATTATGAGATAGATTCTTTTGATACAGAAATAAATAACTGGAAGTACAATATGGATATATATGTATACCTACAAAAAGACAAAGATGGTTTTGCCAAGGTAAAAAATATTAGTAAAAAACCTTTAGATAATACTGATGATTATGTAATTGCAAGATCTTACGGATATTATAGTGGCAGTGTTAATTTTGAATTCCCTTTTAATCGTTTTTATATGAACGAAAATAAGGCATACGATGCGGAAGTTTCTGTTAGAAAAGCGCAACGAGATACATTATTAACCTGTTACGCACTGGTACATATAAAAGAAGACAAAGCAGTTTTAAAAGATGTTATTATTAATAACACTCCCATTCAAAAATATGTAGAGAAATACCAAGAAACCAGGAAAGAAACACCATAGCAAACCCAAAACGGAAGTTAAGCACTCACTTTCTTCCGTTTTGATGTTAACTAACGGGAGGTATCTTAATATTAAGATTCTCCCGTTAATTATATCTTCTCTACATACACATAATACGCTACATTTTCTTTCCCCTCTGCATCTTTAAAATTAGCGTATAACTTGGTTTTACCTTTCTTTAAATTCATTGTAAAGTCTGCAGAAAAATCTGTAACTGAGACTAGCTTCTCTTTTTTAATTTGATTTTTAAAATTTATAGTAGCCGCTACATAATTTAAATTTACTCCTTTGGGTATATCTTTTTCTAAGCCTGGTAACTGAGATACTGTTATGCCTTCTATTGCTGTATTAATAAGTAAATTAGATTCTATTGGATACCTTCTTAAAGATACTTTATAAGTACCTTCCTCTAACACATTTACACTCCAATATCCAGAACCAATAGTTCCTTCCCTAATATATATTTGATTCCAGGGGTGTTGCCCATTAGGGGCATGACAATCATGAGCAGTCAATGTAATAGGATTTTCTTTATCGTTTCCTAAATTAAAATAAATTTCTTTATCAAAATCTACAGAAACGGTTTTCCACCATCTATCGTAGAATGCTCTTAGCTCATTAACTTTTTCTATGTTAGTTGCTGCTATATTATTTTTTTGCCCCTTATCGTTTTCTAAATTATATAATTCTTTTCCGTTAATTAAACGCCATTTGTGCTGCATTACGGCAGATTGCTTCCATTTTTCTGGTTCTTGAAGGCGTTGAGAGTCTGTAATTAAAATTCTATTATCTACTGTAGTTTCCCCTTTTAGCAAGGGCACTATACTTTTTCCTGCAATTTCTAAGTGGTCTTTAGGTAATTGTATGCCGCATAACTCTGCTAAGGTTGGTAAAATATCTAATTGTGCCGTTAATTCATGTATATCTTTTGATGTTGAAATTTCTCCATCCTTCCAGTGTATAAAAAAAGGTACCCTGTGTCCGCCTTCGTACTCACTTCCTTTAGTACCTCTCATGCCTGCATTAAACCCTTTTTCTACTCCTTTTTTATTGTAATAACCAGCAGAGGTACCATTATCTGTCATAAAAATTAAAATGGTATTATCTGCTATTTTTAGATCTTTTAAAACCGTTCTTAGCTTTCCAAAATTATCATCAATATTGGTAATCATACCATAGAACTTTTTTTGCGTATCTGTTAATATTACTTCAGGTATATTCTTATACCTATCATAATATGCTGTTGGCACATTAAAAGGGCCATGAGGTGCATTGGGTGCTATATAACAGAAAAATGGCGCTTCTTTATTTTCTTGGATAAAATTAATAGCTTCTCCAAAAAATACATCGGTGCAATACCCTGAATATTTTTGTGGCTTACCATTATTAAAATAGGTATCATCAAAATAATCATTACCCCAATAATCTGGTGTTTGTTGTACACCACCTCCACCATGTATTACTGTTTGCTGAAAACCTCTGTCTTGCGGTCTAAACGGATAATTATCTCCAATATGCCATTTCCCAAAAGCTCCAGTCTTATAACCTGCTTCTACAAACATATCTGCTAAGGTTTTTTCGTTTTCTCTAAGTAAAGACCAACCACCTACAGTATGCCAAACTCCGGTACTATTTGCATACCTCCCTGTCATTAAGGAAGACCTCGTAGGAGCACAAGTAGGGCCTACATGAAAATCTGTTAAATGATAGCTTTCCGAATAAAAACTATCTAAATGTGGTGTTTTTATAAGTGTATTGCCATGTGCACCAATATC
>CALHVB010000014.1 GCA_938039345.1 uncultured Sediminicola sp. | reverse complement strand
ATTTTTTTAAGATAGTTTAAGTTAAAATTAAAAGATTCTTCTGGTTTTAACTCTTCTGCAATAATAACATCTCTGGCTCCTGTTAGTGCTGCATGGTCTTCTGTAAAAAGGTTTACTACCCTAAAACCTGTTCCAAAATTTAAACGCAAAATATCATTATCTGTAAATTTATAACGATAAGCAGCTCTTGGCGTTATTATATTTCCATGACGTTTATCATAATCGTAACGAGCACCTATAAGTAACGAACTCTTTTTATCAAAAGCAATTTCATCTTGTACAAAAATACTTGGTATTACTACCTCATCAGAATTTATAGTAGCTGGTGTATTATCATCATAATAATTATAACGCACTGCCGCTCCTAACAACAAATCGTGCTTTCCTAAAGATTTATTCCATGTTAATTGACTAAAACCAATACGCTGGTCTGCTAAGTAAGGTACATTTCCGTAAACCGAATTTTGTGCATGATCATTATAGGAAAACGTTAGCATTATTTTTTCTTTTACAGGCAACTGGTATTTTCCTAGTACTTCCCATCTACGCGTATAAATACTCTCTCCGTATACCTCATCGCCACCACGAAAACCTGAGTTCCATTGCAATTCTCCTCCCCAACGATCTTCATAAAAAAAGCGGCCTGCTAAGGAGAAAATTCGCGACTTATCTCGTTTAAAATCCCATTTCTGAAAAACAGAAATACGATCCTGCAAAGTTAAATCTGTAAAATTGTCTCCGTTATTATCTATTAAATTATTGTATCTAAAATAATTAACACCCAAAAGCATATTTGCTTTTTTCCCAACAGCTACTTTTGTTCCTACATCTAAATTATACTCTCCCCAATCTGTAATAAAACTATCGGCAAAAAATTTAGGCGCAGTAAGGCTATTTTTGGTAATAATATTAATAAGTCCGCCAACGGCTTCACTGCCATACAAGGTAGATGCTGGCCCTTTTACCACCTCTATTTGTTCTATTAATGAATTAGGAATTCCTGATAGCCCGTAAACCGTTCCAAGACCACTTACAATAGGCATACCATCTATAAGCACTAGGGTGTAAGGCCCTTCTAAACCATTAATATGGATATCTCCTGTATTACACACATTACAATTTATCTGCGGACGTACTCCGTTTACATTCTGTAAGGCTTCAAAAATATTAGCCGTAGGATTCTTTTTTAAAAAGCTTGGTTTATACACCTCAACCGGTACAGGAGTATCTAACCTATTAACCGGTTTTAAAGTTCCAGTAACCACAGTTTCATCTAATGTTTCTGTAGAAGCCTGCAAAACTATGCTCAAGGTTTTTAATTCTCCTTTTTCTAGATCAATGGTTGCTTTATACGGTAAATATCCGATAGCAGAAGCTATTAAAGTATGGCTCCCGTCTGTTAAATCAGAAAATTTAAAATTACCATCCTCATCAGAAAAAGTTCCTGTTTTTGTGCCCTTTAAATATATATTAACGAATGGCACTGGTTCGTTTTTATCTGTAACTGTACCAACTATTGAATTTTGAGCATTTATACTTAAGCTTAAAAACACAACAAAAAACAATACCAATCTATGTAAGTTCATTTTTTACTTTACTTTATTCAAAAAATAAATTTAGACAAAGCTAAAAATTTGTTTTTGGATATAAAAATGTATTTTTACAATAAATTAAAAACCTAATGACGTTTTCTGAGGAAGATTATATTAAAGCGATATACCATTTAGGAAAAGGGATACATAAGAATGTATCTACCAATGCTATAGCCAAACAGATGAAGACAAAACCATCGTCTGTAACTGATATGATAAAAAAACTATCTGAAAAAGATTTAGTACACTATAAAAAATACCAAGGTGTAACCTTAACAGAATCGGGTAGATTAACAGCTTTGTCTATCATTAGAAAACATCGTTTATGGGAAGTTTTTTTAGTAGAAAAATTAGATTTTTCATGGGACGAAGTTCATGAAGTTGCAGAACAGCTAGAACATATTAAAAGCGAAAAGCTAATAAATAAATTAGATAGGCATTTAGGTTTCCCCAAGGTAGACCCACATGGAGACCCTATACCATCTAAAGAAGGTGTTTTTATTGAATCTACTAAAAAACTATTAAACGAATTTCCTATAAATACCAAAGGAATATGTGTTGGAGTTAAAGATTCCTCTGCTCCTTTTTTAAAATTTTTAGATAAAAATAAAATTGCCTTAGGAAATACAATTACGATACTCGAAAAAGAAGAATTTGATAATTCTTTTCTTGTTAAAATAGAAGAAAGAGAAATTTATATCTCTAACGAAATAGCATCAAATCTTTATATAAAAGTAACATTATAAAAAATGAAAAAATATATTCTATTTATAAGTATTGTATGCTTTTTTACGCATTGTAAAACAGATACCAAGAAAGATAAAAATGCACAACTAAATGTAGTTACTACAACTACAATGCTTACCGATTTAGTAAAAAATATTGGAGGTGATGCAATTACGGTAAAAGGCTTAATGGGTAGCGGTGTAGACCCACATTTATACAAAGCAAGCGAAGGCGATGTAAACAAACTGTTTAATGCAGATATTGTTTTTTATGGCGGATTACATTTAGAAGGAAAACTAGTAGAAGTTTTTGAAAAAATGGAAAGTCGTGGTAAAAAAACTGTAGAAACAGCAAAAGCTATTAATCCTAAAGAATTGTTGGGGTCCGATTATTTTGCTTCTAATTACGACCCACATATTTGGTTTAATATTTCTTTCTGGAAAAGTATCACCAATTATGTGACCAAAGAATTAATTAAAGCTGACCCTAAAAATGCGTCTGTATTTAAAGCCAACTGCAAAATATATTTAGCTAAACTAAGTAGCCTAGAAACTAACATAAAAAACACAATTGAAACACTGCCTAAGGAAAAAAGAATATTAGTAACGGCACACGATGCTTTTAACTATTTTGGACAAGCTTATGATTTTGAGGTTGTAGGTTTACAAGGCTTATCTACAGCTACCGAAGCGGGTGTACAAGACGTTCAGGAGTTAGCTAAATTTATTATTGCAAAAAAAGTAAAAGCCATATTTGTAGAAAGTTCAGTTCCTAAAAGAACTATAGAAGCATTACAAGCATCTGTACAATCTAAAGGGCACAATGTAACTATTGGTGGCACTTTGTATTCAGACGCTTTAGGAAATAAAGGAACCACCGAAGGTGAGTACATTGGTATGTTTACCTATAATGTAAATACAATTGTAAACGCTTTAAAATAAGGTAAAATGAGTGATAAAATAGCCATTACTGTAGATGACCTTACTGTAGCCTATAATTACAAACCTGTACTTTGGGATATAGATTTAGTAGTTCCAGAAGGAGTTCTTATGGCTATTGTTGGCCCAAACGGAGCAGGAAAATCTACACTTATAAAATCTATTTTAGGAATTATAAAACCTATTGCTGGTAGTGTTACTGTTTTTGGAAAACCTTATGAAAAACAACACAATCTTGTTGCCTATGTACCACAAAAAGGAAGTGTAGATTGGGATTTCCCAACTACAGCATTAGATGTAGTTATGATGGGGACCTACGGCAGCTTAGGCTGGTTAAAAAGACCAGGCAAAAAACAAAAGAAAGCTGCATTAGAAGCTTTAGAAAAAGTAGGCATGTTAGCTTTTAAATCCAGACAAATAAGTCAGTTAAGTGGTGGGCAACAGCAACGTATTTTCTTAGCCAGAGCTTTAGTACAAAATGCAAGTATTTATTTAATGGACGAACCTTTTCAGGGAGTAGATGCTACTACCGAAAAGGCTATTATTAATATTTTAAAAGAATTGCGAAAATCCGGAAAAACAGTAGTCGTTGTACACCACGATTTACAAACTGTCCCTGAGTATTTTGATTGGGTAACCTTCCTAAATGTAAAAAAAATAGCAACAGGTCCCGTAAAAGATATTTTTAATGATGATAATTTAACCAAAACCTATGGTATTAATTATAAAGTAAGTGTGCAACAGTAATAATTAGCAGGTGTTCTTTGGACGTTAGTAATTATAAAAATGAGTATTAATGGATGATGTGAAATTTAATTTTGAAGATTTAAAAGTATACCGTAAAGCTTTAGATTTTGTTGATATGGTATATGATATAACTGAGAAATTTCCAAAAAATGAAAAATATGGATTAACATCACAATATACAAGAGCCGCACAATCTATCGCATTAAATATTGCAGAAGGAGCTGGGGACAGTGATGCCCAATTTAATAGATTTATACAAATTGCTAAAGGTTCTATTAAAGAATGTATCGTATGCTCAACAATTGCAAAAAGACAAAATTTTATTTCCCAAAAAGAAGATAAACATCAAGAAAAACACTTTCTTCAATTGCTAAAATGCGAACTAACTTACAAAAATATCTAAAGACTAATAACCAAAGACCATCAACTAAAAAATAATGACCATAAAAGAATACATAGAACTTGTTTTTAATGATTATACCTTACGTACAATCACTATTGGCACTGCCGTTCTTGGAGCTTTATGTGGTATGTTAGGTAGTTTTGCTGTTTTACGTAAACAAAGCCTGTTGGGAGATGCTATTTCTCATGCAGCATTACCAGGTATTGCTATTGCTTTTTTAATTACAGGAGCAAAAAACAGCAATACTTTACTTATAGGTGCCTTAATAAGCGGCCTCATAGGCACATTCTGGATTCGAGGTATTGTAAAAAAAACACATCTAAAATCTGATACTGCTTTAGGGCTTATATTGTCTTTATTTTTTGGTTTTGGAATGTTACTCCTCACTTTTATTCAAAAAATGCCCAATGCCAACCAAGCAGGTTTAGATAAGTATTTATTTGGACAGGCTGCCACTTTAGTAGAAAACGATGTTTGGTTAATGTGTATTATTACTGGTATTAGCCTACTAACCATAGTTTTATTTTGGAAAGAATTTAAATTATTACTTTTTGATGCAGATTACACCAAATCTTTAGGTTTTAATACCTCTTTTTTAGAAGTCTTAATTACTTCCTTAATTGTTTTATCAATAGTTATTGGCTTGCAAACGGTAGGCGTTGTTCTAATGAGTGCAATGCTTTTAGCACCAGCAGCAGCAGCAAGGCAATGGACCAATAGCTTAAGTTTAATGCTAGTACTAGCTTCTATTTTTGGAGCTTTTTCGGGTGTTTTAGGTACTGCAATTAGCGCTAGCGCTAATAATTTATCTACCGGACCTGTAATTGTTTTAGTAGCTGCCACTTTTGTTTTGTTTTCTTTTATTTTTTCTCCAGGAAGAGGTTTATTATTTCGGCAAATTCGTTTTTGGAAAAATCGCAAAGATTTAGAACTCTATAAAACTTTAGCATTTATGCATACCATTGCAGAAACACATGAAAACATATCGCACCCACATGCTGTAAAAATCTTAAATAACTTTCAAGGATACACTAAAAAATCGCTTCAAAAATTAGAACATTTAGAATATGTAACTATTAAGGGAACCATGTGGTCTTTAACGGAAAAAGGTTACGAAAAAGCAAAAAATTTGTATAACCAACAAGATACGGCAGATGAGTAGCGCACAGATAGAAATACAACTAATTGCCTGCCTTGTTGCTATTGCTTGTGCAATTCCAGGCACTTTCTTAGTCCTTAGAAAAATGGCTATGATAAGCGATGCTATTAGTCATTCTATACTCCCAGGAATTGTAATTGGTTTTTTCTTAACCGAAGACCTGAATTCTCCTTGGCTTATTTTATTAGCAGCGCTAACAGGTATTTTAACTGTAGTACTAGTAGAATTTATTCAAAAAACTGGGTTAGTAAAAGAAGATACTGCCATAGGCTTAGTATTCCCTGCCCTTTTTAGCATTGGTGTTATTTTAATTGCAAAAAATGCCAATGATGTACATTTAGATGTTGATGCCGTTTTACTAGGCGAATTAGCGTTTGCTCCTTTTGATCGTTTTATTTTTAACGATATTGATTTAGGTCCAAAATCGCTCTGGGTAATAGCTACAATTTTAGCAATTACACTTACTTTATTAATTGCATTTTTTAAAGAATTAAAACTAAGTACGTTTGATAAAAGTTTAGCGGCCACTTTAGGTTTTTCTCCTGTAGTAATGCACTACGGATTAATGTCTGCAGCATCTGTAACTACTGTAGGTGCTTTTGATGCTGTAGGTGCTATATTGGTAGTGGCTCTTATGGTTGCGCCACCAGCAATTGCTTATTTACTAACAAACGACCTTAAGAAAATGATTTTAATTGCTTGTTTCTTTGGCGCTATTTCTGCGCTACTTGGCTATTGGCTGGCTCATATTCTAGATGCCTCTATTGCGGGGTCTATGACTACTGTTTTAGGAGTTTTATTTTTACTCGTATATCTTTTTGCACCTAGTAAAGGTTTAATCTCTGTTTTGTATCGACAAAAACGTCAAAAAACAGAAGTCTACTTATTAACTTTTTTATTGCATTTACAAAACCATAAAGAAGAGTCTGAACGCCATGTACAACATTTAAACGAGCATATTAATTGGCGTACAGTAGAATCCAAATCTATTTTATCTTTAGCCAAAGAG
The DNA here is from genome assembly GCA_938039345.1 of uncultured Sediminicola sp. Next base: position 811 of record CALHVB010000014.1, on the reverse strand, counting down.
AATAATATGATTACTATAGAAAATGATATTATTTCTTTAACGGCAAAAGGAAAAGAATTTACTACAGAAGCCATTAACTACATTACTACAAATAAAAGTACTGCTATAGAAGACATGAAAGATCGCTTCTTTTTATTTAGAGGATAATAGTATCTTAATAAGATTTAATATGGATGGTTAAAAACACAGGATTATAGCTTAAATACTTTAATTTTTCTGGCTATTACTTAATTGCTTTTAGAGTGAATAACTGAAACTCCTTGGTTCAATAAAGTCACCATACAGATTTTTTTGATATAAAATCAATAACATTTTTCACAAAATTCTTATTTAGTAGCGTTTTGTAAATGCTTTAAACTTTACATTGCTTTATTATCATTTTTAGTAAAAAAAGGGCACTTTAAGATTACTCTTAAAATGCCCAAGGGGAACACAAACAAAAATTTAACACCCCAATACCTACTATCGTTGTTATCCTTTTGATTTTATGTGTTCAGTGTTCCTGTAAACAGGAATATTGTTTAAACACCCATACTTTAATAAAATATGGGTGTTAACTAACTATCTGTATTAGTTAATTAATCTAAATTCAGTTCTTCTGTTTGCTGCATGCTCTCTTTCAGTACAAGAAACACCGTCTTTACACCTGTTCTTTAACTTAGCTTCTCCGTAACCGTTAGCTACTAATAAACTAGCGTTAATTCCTTTTGTTTTTAAGTACTCTGCTACTGCTTGTGCTCTTCTTTCAGATAATGCTTGGTTTGCTGATGCGCTACCTCTAGAATCTGTATGAGATGCTAATTCTACCTTA
>CALHVB010000013.1 GCA_938039345.1 uncultured Sediminicola sp. | reverse complement strand
TGAAGTTGCACAAGAATATTTAACAAGAAAAGCAGAAAAGGCTATTCTAAAATTATTAGATGGGGAAGGTTTGGCTTTGGTATCTAATTTTGCAGACGAAATTAAGGCAGACAGAAGTTTTTCTAAATTTAATGCTTGGCACTATGTAAATTTTCCTGCTGATAAAAAATATACCGATGTTGCGCCTAGTAAACATGGCGATTTAATAAAGGGGATAGAAAAATGTATTGTTATAATAAAAGATAAAAACAGCACATTAAAGGATAAGTCTTTTTATTTAAAAATGCTGGTGCATTTAGTAGGAGATTTACACCAACCTTTACACGCAGGACGAAAAGAAGATAAAGGAGGTAACGATATACAAGTAAGATGGTTTGGAGAAGGTACTAATTTGCATAGGGTATGGGATTCTAACCTCATAAATTCTTTTGGAATGAGTTATACAGAGTTTGCTACTACTTTTCCTAAATTGTCAAAAAAAGAAGTAAAGAAAATACAAGAAGGGTCTATTTATACATGGGTAGAAGAGTCACAAGATTTAGCAAATGAAATATATGAGTCTGTTGAAGTAGGAGAAAAATTAGGGTACCGATACACTTATAAATATACAGGAACTTTACGTACGCAATTACAAAAAGGAGGTTTGCGCTTGGCAAAAATTTTAAATGATATTTTTAAATAAGGTTTTATAAAAGAACAGTATAATAGCAGGTGGATTTATTTAATAATAGTTCTGATTATAATTTGTTGCCTTATGACGGTACTGTAAATTATTATGGAATAATTCTGAATAAGAATAAAGCTAGCTTTTTTTATGATAGTCTATTAAATACAATAGCGTGGAAAAATGATGTGGCTATTATTTTTGGTAAGCGAATAGAAACAAAAAGGAAAGTAGCTTGGTATGCAGATAAGCCTTTTGAATATACGTACTCTAATAACACAAAACAAGCATTAACATGGACTCCTGAACTGCTTAAGCTTAAAGAATTGGTAGAACAGAAAACGGGAGAACAATTTAATTCTTGTTTGCTTAATTTATATCATGATGGTAGTGAGGGTATGGCTTGGCATAGCGATGGGGAAAAGGATTTAAAAAAGGACGGCGCTATAGCATCTTTAAGTTTTGGAGCAGAAAGAAAATTTGCATTTAAGCATAAAGAGTTAAAAAAAACAATAGCACTGGTGCTAGAAAGTGGCAGTTTATTGGTAATGAAAGATAAAACGCAAACTAACTGGCTACACAGATTACCACCAACAAAGAAGGTGCATAGACCCAGAATTAATCTTACATTTAGAACAATAGTAGAAAAGCAATAGTAGTTATTGTAATACTGTTTTTAATTCATTTCTGTATTCTGAAGGACTTTTCCCTGTAAATGTTTTAAACGATTTATTAAAATGAGAAAAGTTGTTAAAACCACTCTCAAAACAAACTTCTGTAATACTCATAGGTTGTTCTGCTAATAATTTAGAAGCATGTACAAGTCTGTATTCATTTACAAATTTGGTAAATGTTTTATTGGTTATTTTTTTAAAATATCTGCAAAAGGAAGGAACCGTCATACTAACCAAATCTGCTATTTCCTCTAAACTAATTTCTTCTTTAAAATTAGTTTTAACATGGTTAAAAACAATGTTAATGCGGTCATTATCTTTAATTTCTGTTTCCATAGAAAAACCTTCCGCATTTAAAATTTTAAATTCTTTAGAATTACCTAGTTCATTTAAGATATTTAAAATAGAAAGTAGTCTCTGAAAATCTGTTTGGTATTCTAATACTTCTATTTTTTCTCCTATTTTAATTTTAGTATTACCATAAAAAGCAATACCTCCTTTACATATTTCAAATAAATTTTGAATTTTTTTCATCTCAGGGATGTTAAAAAATTCATTTCCAAGAAAATCTTGTTTCATTTGTACAACAGTTTCACTTTTGTTGCCTGTAAGCTTATCGGTAAAACCACAATGAGGTAAGTTGCTACCTATAAGTATTAAATCTCCGCCAGTATAATAAGATATATGACTGCCAATTTGCCTTTTCCCATTACCACCATTTACATAAACTAATTCTAATTCTGGATGAAAATGCCAAGCATTGTTTTTGTTTCCAATACTTTCATCAAATTTTTGATATGTAAAAGAATGCCCAAAATCTGGTTCTATAACTTCAAAAGCAGGTTTTTGTATCATAGTAGAAATATAGATTGTTTTCTTCCTACAAATATCTTTAAAATTAGTTTAACTATATGTTAAATTAACATTAATTAGTTGTATAAATGCTTGTGTGGTTAAAATAGCATATAAATAAGAAAAGAGTGTTGTAGTCCTAAATGTATTTGCGATGTATGTTTGCAGTGTAGATTATTAATTAAAATCTAAAGCGTTATGAAAACAATTTTAAAACTTTCAGCAGTGGTTGCCTTTATGCTTTCTACAGTAGTAAGCATGGCAAATGAAACAAAATCTTCTTTAACAGCATCTTTTAATGCTAAAAGTATGATTTTTCAATTGGATGGATTATCTAATGAGACGAGTATTACATTTATGGATACAGAGAAAGTAGTATTGTATTCAGAGAGTGTATATAATAAAAGGAAGTATAAAAAGAAGTTTGATTTAAGAAACTTAAAAGAAGGGATATATTCTCTAAGTATGGAAAATAACTTAAAGGTTATTAAATATCAACTTAGTGTAGAAGATAAGGATGTAAAAATTATTTCTAAAGATGAAACATACAAACCTATCTTTAAAAGAACAGGAGATATTGTTTATATTAATTTTTTAAATCTAGATTCTAAACTAGTATACATTAAAGTATATGATAGTGAGAATAGAGTTTTATTTAAAGAAGCTATTAAAGATAATTCTGTGGTAGAGAAAGCTATTAATTTTGAATCTGCTTTTGAAGATAATTATACTATCGTTGTAGAAAAAGAAGACAACAGATATCATGAAATAGTTTTAATAGATTAAAAACTAATTGTAATTTTTATTGTAATAATTAAAAGGAGGCTAATGCCTCCTTTTTTTGTTTTACTAGAATTCAATTCTAGTCTTTAAGATAGTACTATTAAAAAAATGTTTTATATAATATGTATAGCGAGTTATTACAGTCAATAAAGTAAACTATATACACTAAGGTTATTAGCATAGAATTTTATTATGTCGTAAAATATTTCATTAGAAATATTTAAAATACACTGTGTTAACCTTAAATTAACATAGATGTTTATATAAAGGTAAAATAGCACATAAATAGGAAAAATGTGATGTAGTAGGAGCTCTGGTATCTATATAAATTTGTAGTGTAAAAAGATTTATAAATTAAAATCTATTCATTATGAAAGCAATTTTAAAATTAACAGCAATTTTTGCCTTTATGTTCACTACAGTAGTAAGCATGGCAAGCGAAACAAAGTCTTCTTTATTAGAAACTCCTAATTCTAAAAATTTAATTTTTAGATTAAACAACATTTCTACAAAGACTATTGTGCAACTTTTAGACTCAGATTCAAATATTATTTATTCTGAAAAATTGTCTGGAAAATCTGATTATGCTAAGAATTTTGATTTTAAGAATTTAGAATCTGGAGTTTATTTTTTAGAAGCAGAAAACGAAAGTAAAATTACAAAGTATGTTATACGTATAGATAATAATGATGTACATGTTGTAGATACTAAAGAAATAAACAAGCCATTATTTAATAAAAAAGGTAATATTTTACATGTAACCTTGTTAAATGATAGTTTAGAAGATGTAAATATACTTGTATTTAATAGCGATGGTGAGTTAGTAAATAAGCAAACATCAACAGGGTTTAATGTGCAAAAAGTATTTGATTTTTCAAGTACTTATGAAACAAGCTATACTGTTGTGGTAGAAGATATCAATAACACTTATTACAACGAATTTGTTATTGAAAATTAAGTTGGTTTAGTTAATTTAGTTAAAAAGGAGACTGTGGTGGTCTCCTTTTTTTATTTATAAATATTTTTTTAATTGTTCTCTTTTGTATTCTGGTAGGGCATCATTAGTAATAGCTAGTTTAAGAATGTTTTTATCTTTTTCTTTAGCATAAAGTAATTTAAAAAACTGTTGTGTAGTTAACTCATTTTTTGATTGTTCTACAAGGGTAAAAGTATCATTAATACTTACATAACCTTCTTTTAAAATTCTAAGATAAGTACCCGGATGTTCGTGGGCTATAAATTGTTTTAAAATAGTTTGATTTTTAAAGCGAATACCTAATTTATAGCATGGTTCTCTTGGTTGAGATATTTGTACAAGAGCATTTCCTACCTTATAAATATCTCCAATTCTAACCTTAGATTCATTTAAGCCTTCGACAGTAAGGTTTTCTCCAAACATACCCCAATTCCAATCTAAATTTGGGTATAATGATTGCCAATAAGAATAATTGTTTGTAGAAAATAAATAACATGCTTTATAGATGCCACCATGATGCTTTCTGTCTATAACGATATCCTTTAAAACATCTGTTTTTCCTAAAAAAAGAGCTTCTTTAGTAGGGTGTTTATATATTCCCGTTTCTTCTTCTTTACGATTCCAAATAATAGTAGTTTTTACTCCTATATTAGTTGAGGTTATTTTCATACTATAAAAATAAAAAATAGTAGATAAAGAAGTGTCTATTATTAAAGAGGTTATATAGAAAAATTGTAAAAAAATAAGGGAAGGAAGCTATTTGGGGGAACTGTTCCTTCCCTTTTACTAAGCTAAGCATAGTAGTAGGTTTGTAATTCTTAATATGTATTTATTTCTTCTTTTACATTTTCTTTTAGTTCAACGATATACATATGTAATGTTTCATTACCAATATTTTCTATATCATAAATCATATTCTCATTTTTAGATTCTATGCAGTAAGATTTTCCTTTATTAAGGTTAATAAGCCTTATAGCTGCATTAGAGCATCTTGTTATCGCAAGGATATTTGTTAAGGCAACAAAATAATAATTTGAATTAATCCTTTTAAAAGGAAGTCGTTCTTGTGGTTCTAATTTAAGTTCCCATACATTTGCTAAATCATTTTCAAATATTAATTCTTCTTCTAAAAAATCGCTTACTAGATTTTTTTTTAATTCCTCTAGTTTAGATATCTCCCAATGGTTGTAATCTCCAATGCGATTTAATTCTACGCATTTCATAATTAATTAGTTACATTTATTTCTGGTGCAAAGATTTATAAAAACTAGAATTAAAAAGAGGAAAAAAGCTACAAAAACGTGTTGATTTCAGACTTTAGAACTTGTTTTCTAAATTCAAGAATCAGAATTAAGTTTGATAAGGTTTTGATAAGGTTTTTATACGTAATTCAGGAATTAGAACTAGTAAATACTAGATTGTGTAGTGGTATGGATTTCAGACTTTAGAACTTTTTAACCCAATATTATATTAATTATAATATCTTTTGCAGAATTTAGGAATTAAAAGTGAACTAATATGCTATTTCACTTTTATATTTAGAAGGAGTAGTGCCAGTTATTTTTTTAAAAGCAGAATAAAAAGCACTTTTACTATGAAAACCAACTTCGTTACCAATACCCTCAATACTTAAGTTTTCGGTCTCTTCGTCTTTAAGTAACATCTCTGCTCTCTTTATTCTAAACTTATTTACATAGGTATTAAAGTTTTCGTTTTTCTCTTTGTTAATTGCAGTAGAGATTTTACGTGGATGAATTTTTAGGGCTTTAGCTAAATCAAAAACACTAAGTTCTTTATGTAAATAGCTTAATGAGGTCATCATATAATTATCTATTTCTCGTATAACATTTTTATACTTATTGCTATTTAAATCGTTTTCAATAATATTATTTTCGGTCATTGAAAACATTTCTTTCTTTGTAATTAAAGATAATGTATGGCGTTGTTTTATACCATAATAAGAGAGCCAATATATGGTTGTTAGATCAAAAAGTATAAAGAATATTCTCGTATATAAATTTTCTCTCATTAGATAGTATTGTAGAATATAAAGTATAGAACCTACAATATTAAAAATAAGAAAAGCCTTAGCCCATTTTAATTCTTTATTTTCTATTAAAGAAAAAAAGTTGTTTATTTCTATTTCATGTTTAGACAATAATTTTAGATTCCATAGAACAATTATCCATCCGTAACAAACACCAAGAATGTTAAATACATTAAGCCAAGCAAATTGAATAATGTAAATTTTTGTTTCGTACGGAAGTAAATAAATAAGTAATTGAGCTATATAAAAAAATATTCCAGGGAAGAGAACCCAATACACGGTTTTCTTATTTGAAAACACAGACATTTGCTGTGTGTATACAAAAAATAGAGGGGTTAAAATCCAATTTGCATTAAATGGTAGTAACAATAAATTGGGATAATCTTTAAATAAATCTAGTTCGTTTAATATTACAGGAACTCTTTGTAATGAATATAATAATAAGAATAGGCCTAGAAATACAATACATTTATATTTATTTCTGCTAATTATTATTAACACAATACCCAAGAGTGTACCTTGCATAAAGCCAACGGTATCTAGAGTAGCGAAAATATTAAAAGGTAGCTCCGTGTTTAAAATCATTATTTACTACTTAACAATACATTATAATGAGTTTCAAAATTTATAGCTTTTTTCTTTATTATAAAAATAAATTCTTACTTAAATTTCTGTTAGTTTAATGTAATTACTTGGGGTAGTACCTGTAAATTTTTTAAAAGCGGAGTAAAAAGCACTTTTACTGTGAAAACCAACGGCTAAACCAATACCTTCAATACTTAATTTTTGCTTCCCTTCCTGATTAAGTAGCATTTCTGCTTTCTTTATACGGTATTCGTTAACATAGGAATTAAAATTTTGATTGCATACTTTATTTATAGCAGAAGAGATGCGCCTTGGGTGTACCTTTAAAGCATCTGCTATATCTACAATACTTAGTTCTTGATGAATAAATACCTCAGAAGTATTCATATACTCATTAATACTATTCACAAGTGTTTTTAAGTCTTGGTCAGAATCTGTTATATTACTAGTATCTTTTTTATTTATCGTTTTTATCTCCGAGAATTTACTATTCCCAGATTCTGAAATTACTGGTTTTACATTGTATTGTAATATACCATGAATGGATATCCAATAAACCATAATTACGTTAGCAAGGGAGAAAAATATCTGAAAATAACCAGATGCATCAGTGAAAAACACTAAGATATGTAAAGCAATTAAAGCAAATCCAAAGTAAATAAAACGTTTTGCCCAAAGCAGCAATTTGTATTCTACTTGGGAAAACTGATTTTCAACTTCATCTATATGCTTTTTTATAAAAATTAGAGCATAAATTAATATAACGATAGAATATAAAAGTCCAATTAAAAATAATGATTTATACCAAGTAGCATCTATAACCCATAATTTTAATCGTAACGGAGTTACAATAAATGAAATTTGAAATAACAAGAAAAAAAGGCCAGGATACAATGTCCAGTATGGAGTTTTCTTATTAGAAAAAATAGATATTTTATGAATATATATAAAGAATAATGGACTTAAAATCCATTCACTAATTCTTGGTAATAATATTAAATAAGGGTAATTTTTGGTAATATTTAAGTCTTTTAATATGTATGGTAAAAAACCATAAGAAAAAACTAAAATAAATAGCCCTAAGAAAATGGTAGATTTCTTTTTCTTTTTATTTACAAAAAGTAGTATAGATCCTAAAACTAACCCTTGTATTAGACCTATAATATCTATTAAAGAGCTAATGTTGTAGTTAATGTCCATCTTACTAAGATACTAATTTTAACAAAAAGAACCGTTAAACATTCGTACAACGGTTCTTTTTAAGTATTAATATGGAGTTTAAATTACTTTACCATTTCATAACTTCTTTTTATGAAATTGGTAAGCTCTTCACCTTTTAATAAACCTTTAGATAAACGCGCTAAGTCTAATGATTGACTAATTAAACGCTCTTTCTTTTTAGCTGTTTTTGTGTTTAAAATTTCAGATACTAACTCATGATTTGTATTTACAATTAAATTGTACATCTCTGGCATATTACCCATACCAAACATACCGCCACCACCAGATTGTTGCATTTCTTTCATTCTACGCATAAATTCTGGCTCTGTAATTACAAAAGGAGAAGCGCTACTATCCATAGCTTCTAATTGAATTGTATATCCTTTATCTTTTATAGTTTCTTCTAAATCTTTCTTTAAAGTTTCTTTTTCTTCATCAGATAATTTAGAAATTTGCTCTTCATCCTTCTTAATTAAGTTGTCTAAATGATCGGCATCAACTCTAGCAAAAGAAATATTTTCTTTAGATGTTTCTAATTTTTGCATTAAATGCGATATAATCGGAGAATCTAAAAGTAATACTTCGTAGCCTATAGCTTTTGCAGCTTCAATGTAGCTGTGTTGTGCTACTTTATCAGACGCATAAAGAATAACTAATTTATCATCTTTATCTGTTTGGTTTGCTTTTAATTTTTCTTGTAACTCTTCAAAAGTAAAATAAGAACCATCAACAGTAGGGTACAATGCAAATTTGTCAGCTTTTTCAAAGAATTTATCTTCAGAAAGCATTCCGTACTCAATAACGATTTTAATATCGTTCCATTTAGCTTCAAATTCTTCTCTATCATTTTTAAATAAAGAAGCTAATTTGTCACCAACCTTACGTGTAATGTATGATGAAATCTTTTTTACAGCACCATCTGCTTGTAAATAAGAACGAGAAACATTTAAAGGAATATCTGGAGAATCTATAACACCTCTTAACATGGTTAAGAATTCTGGTACAATACCTTCCACGTTATCGGTTACAAAAACTTGATTTTGATATAACTGAATTTTATCTTTCTGAACATTTAAATCGTTCGTAAGTTTAGGGAAATAAAGAATACCAGTTAAGTTAAAAGGATAATCAACATTTAAATGAATGTTAAATAATGGCTCCTCGAACTGCATTGGGTATAGCTCTCTATAAAAACCTTTATAGTCTTCTTCTTTTAACTCTGAAGGTTGTTTTGTCCAAGCAGGAGTTGGATTGTTAATTATATTTTCTACCTCTTTAGTAGGAGCTGGGTCTTCTTCTTTTGCACCTTCTGGTTTAGGAAGTGTTTCTGTTTTAGTTCCAAACTTAATTGGGACAGGCATAAATTTGTTATACTTAGTTAAAAGCTCGCTAATTTTAGCATCTTCTAAAAACTCAGTAGAATCTTCTGCAACATGTAGTATAATTTCTGTTCCACGCTCTTCCTTATCTACTTTTACAAGTGTAAAATTAGGAGAACCATCGCAAGTCCAATGAGCAGCTGGTTCTTCTTTATAACTTTTAGTAATTATTTCTACTTTTTCGGCAACCATAAAGGCAGAATAAAAACCTAATCCAAAGTGGCCAATAATACCACTGTCTTTTGCAGAATCTTTATATTTATCTAAAAACTCTTCTGCACCAGAAAAAGCTACTTCATTAATATATTTCTGAACCTCATCCTCGGTCATTCCTAAACCTTGGTCAATGATATGAATTTTTTTACCTTCCTTATCAACCTTAATTTCTATCTTAGGGTTTCCATACTCTACTTTAGCTTCTCCTATAGATGTTAGGTGTTTAAGTTTTAAAGTTGCATCTGTAGCATTAGAAATAAGCTCCCTTAAAAATATTTCATGGTCGCTGTATAAGAACTTTTTTATTAACGGAAATATGTTTTCAACAGAAACATTAATCTTACCTGTAGCCATATTTTATATTTGTTTTTTTAATTATTGATTAACTATAGTCAAAAAAAATACCACAGTAGAGTTTAATGACAAACTGACACTATTTAAATTTTGTTTAAAAAAAATGAAAATAAGTTAAACATTTTGTATATTTGAATAGCCGAGAGAAAATTGCTATGAAAAAGAAATTATACTCAAGGCAAGTTTTTATTGGATTGATTGGAAAACGTGCCGCCATGGCACGTTTTTTAATAACTATTAACCAATTTTTAAGATTAAAAAAGCTTTTAATTACAATCGTAATTGTATTTTTAAGTATATAAATTTTATTATTATGGCTGCAAAGAAAATTACTGAAGAAACTATACTTGGGATGTACATGGAATATGTATTAGAACATGAAAAAGAACCTAAGTCTGTTTATAAATTTTGTAAAGAGAACAAAATTAAAGAAGAAGAGTTTTATATTTTTTTTGGGTCTTTAGATAGTTTGCAGAAAAGCATCTGGAGTACATTTTATGTAAAAACAATAGGTCTAATAGAAAAAAACAAGGAATACGAGTCTTTTTCTAATAGAGATAAAATGCTAACATTTTTCTTTACTTTCTTTGAGCTGCTAACGCTAAATAGAAGTTATGTGTTATTTGCATTAGATAAAAGCAAAGGAGTTTTAGAAAATATGACTCAATTAAAAGAGTTAAGAACGCATATAAAAAGTTTTGCAACAGTATTATTAGACAATGATACCGCGGAAAAAACATTTAAATTAACAAAGCACCTTTCTAAAGTTTCTTCGGAAGGCGCTTGGTTTCAATTTTTATTTTTATTAAAATTTTGGATGGATGATTCTTCTGCAAAATTTGAAAAAACAGATGTAGCTATCGAAAAATCTGTAAATACAATTTTTGATTTATTAGAATACACTCCATTAGAGAATGTAATAGATTTTGGTAAGTTTCTCTACAAAGAGAAGTTTGCCTAAATATAATAGTTAATTCCACTTCTTACATAATTTTTATAGCATGAAAACATTAGATAGAATACCTACGGGTAAAATTGAACGAGCAGGAAAATTAGTAAAGACAGGAGTTAAAGTAGGGGGGAATTACGTTAAATATTATGGCAAAAAGCTGGTGAACCCTACCTTAAATAAAGATGAGTTAAATGAGGATAATGCAGCTGATATTTATGATGGTTTAAAAAGTTTAAAAGGAAGTGCCTTAAAAGTAGCGCAAATGTTAAGCATGGAGAAAAATATGCTTCCGAGTGCTTATGTAGAAAAATTTTCTCTATCTCAGTTTTCGGTACCACCTTTATCAGGACCATTAGTACGTAAAACATTTAAAAAGTATTTAGGCAAATATCCCGAAGATATTTTTGATACGTTTGATAAAGATTCTATAAACGCAGCAAGTATAGGGCAGGTGCACAAAGCAACGAAATGGAATAAAGAATTAGCGGTTAAAATTCAATACCCAGGAGTAGCAGAAAGTATAAGTAGCGATTTAGCAATAGTAAAACCTATTGCCATAAAAATGTTTAATCTTCAAGGGAAAGATTCTGATAAATACTTTAAAGAAGTAGAAAATAAATTAGTTGAAGAAACTAACTATTTGTTAGAACTACAGCAAAGTAAAGAAATAACAGAAGCATGTAAAAAAATACCAAATTTAGAATTTCCAAAGTATTATAAAGAGTTATCTAGTGAAAAGATAATTACTATGGACTGGATGGTTGGTAAGCATTTAAGTGAGTTTGTTAAAACAGATTTTAGTGCAGCTACAGGAAATAAACTAGGGCAAGCCTTATGGGATTTCTATATGTACCAAATGCATGGCTTAAGAAAAATGCACGCAGATCCGCATCCCGGAAATTTTTTAATAAGTACCAACGAAAAACTTATTGCAATAGATTTTGGTTGTATAAAAGAAATACCAGACGATTTTTATATTCCTTACTTTGAATTAGCAAAGAAAGGGAATATAGAGAATGATGCTATATTTTTAGATAAATTGTATGAACTAGAAATTTTATCTACTACAGACTCTAAAGAAGAAATTAAATTTTTTAAAGAATTATTTAAAGAGATGCTATCTCTTTTTACAAGTCCCTTTAACGAAGAAACATTTAATTTTGGTGGAGACGATTTTTGGGATAGAATTGCTAATTTAAGTGAGCGCTACTCTAATAACCCTCAGATTAGAAAAATGAATGGTAATAGAGGTTCTAAGCATTTTTTATATATTAATAGAACATTTTTTGGTTTGTATAATTTACTACACGATCTTAAAGCAACGGTTACTGTAAACAACTTTAAGCAGTATATCTAGATTGCTGTAAATAGGACTACTAGATAGATACTATGTTATTTTTAATTATCTTAGTTATATTGATTAACACTCGTTAATCAATATATAGAATAATAATGTACTTAATTGTAAGTGCTATAATAAGTTAACTATGTATAATTCTAAAATTACAGGTTTAGGCTACTACGTGCCAGAAAATGTAGTAACTAATGATGATTTATCTAAAGTTATGGATACTAATGATGCTTGGATAAAAGAGCGAACGGGTATTCAGGAACGTAGGCACGTTGTAAAGGGTGATGGAGATACCACCACTACAATGGGAGTAAAAGCTGCAAAAGTGGCTATAGAACGTGCTGGGATAGATAAAGATGATATTGATTTTATTATTTTCGCCACCTTAAGTCCAGATTATTATTTTCCGGGTCCAGGAGTATTAGTGCAAAGAGATTTAGGAATTAAAACAATAGGAGCTTTAGATATTAGAAATCAATGTTCTGGTTTTATATATGGTATATCAGTAGCAGACCAATATATAAAAAGTGGTATGTATAAAAACATACTAGTAATAGGTTCCGAGTTACATTCTCATGGTTTAGATATGACTACTAGAGGCAGAAGTGTTTCTGTAATTTTTGGAGATGGAGCTGGTGCGGCAATACTAAGTAGAGAAGAAGATACAAGCAAAGGTATTTTATCTACACATTTACATTCCGAAGGGCAACATGCCGAAGAATTAGCTTTAATAGCACCAGGAATGGGTAAGCGTTGGGTAACAGATATTATTGAGGATAATGATAAAGATGATGAATCTTATTTACCATACATGAACGGTCAATTTGTATTTAAAAATGCTGTAGTACGTTTTAGTGAGGTTATTATGGAAGGTTTGCAAGCAAATAATTTAGATGTTTCGGCTATCGATATGTTGGTGCCACACCAAGCTAACCTTCGTATATCTCAGTTTATACAAAAGAAATTTAAATTATCAGGCGAGCAAGTATATAATAATATCATGAAATATGGTAATACAACTGCTGCATCTATCCCTATTGCGCTTACAGAAGCTTGGGAACAAGGGAAAATAAAAGAAGGTAATCTTGTAGTTTTAGCTGCTTTTGGTAGTGGCTTTACATGGGGTAGTGCTATTATAAAATGGTAGTAGTAAAAATAACTATACAAAAAAGAGAGCTACTATGGCTCTCTTTTTTGTTTTACTTACTTTTTTTATAGCATACCACCGCCACTTTGCTTAGTGTTACCATCTCTTCTTTTTCTTTTAGAGGCTCTATTTTTACCGCTTCCAAATCTATAAGATAAAGCTGCATTTACGGTCTGACTTTCCCAATTAAATTGACCCACTTGTTTAAAAGGACTATCACCATCAAAAGCAAAACGCATAGTATTAAAAATATCGTTATAATTTAAACTCACAGTACCTTTTCCTTTAGCAAAACTATGGCGTGCCCCTATATTTACAAAATACATAGGCTTTCTTATAAATTGTACGCCTCTGTTTTTACCTCTATACATACCAAATGCTTGTAAGGTAAGTTTTTTTGTAACTGTAAAACTATTACTCATACGCAAGTTCCAAGCAGTATTATCTACCTCAACCGTTTCTTCAATAATATCATCTTCAACCGGGTTTGTAACCGTACTTTCTATTCTTTCTCTAAGACTTGTTTGTGTTTGCGAAAATAAATCAAAACTACCATTTATACTCCACCATTTTACGGGCTTATAATTAGTAGAAACTTCTACACCATAGGAAGAGGTTTTATCAAAATTACCAAAAGATAGTATAGTTCTAGAACTTTCTAAATCGTTACGGTCTAAACTTACAGATCGGCTAATATTATCTTTTATAGTTCTATAAAATACACCAGAAGTAATACTTCCTTTTTTTAGTCTTCTTGTATAATTAAGCTCATAAGAATTAGTAAATTGAGGCACTAGTTCGGGATTTCCGAATGAAGATACTAAAGGTGTAGTCCATTGTCTTATTGGGTTTACTTGCCCTAAACCAGGTCTGTCTACACGCCTAGTTGTACTAATTTGAAACTGGTTCTTTTCGCTGGGAGAATAGGTGATATATGCAGATGGGTATACCTCTGTATATTTATCTGTAAATGTTCTAACAGTATTAGTATCTGCTTTTACCTCTACGTTTTCTACACGAACGCCTAATTGGTAAGACCATTTTTTATAGTTCTGACCATAGGTAACATAAGCAGAATAGATATCCATGTTATAAACAAAATCTGAACTAGGAGTAGGGATTATATTCCCAGGAGAATTAAAAGAAAAGCCAGTAGAATTATAATCCATATTATTTTCAAAAAGTCTAGCTTCCAAACCTACTTCTAATTTAGAAATAGAATCTAAAGGATTTACATAATCTAAATTTGCTATAGTTTGATCTCTTTTAGTATTCGTGAAATCCTCATAACTAGGAAAAACAGATGCACCGGTATTTATATAATCTATATCGTCACTACTTTTAAATTGATTATAGTCTACTTCTAACTCAATATTATGCCCTTCTTTACTAAATTCTAACTTATAGTCAAAGTTGTATTGTTGACTTTTATTATCATTAAGGTTAATAGTAGATTGAGCTAAATCATTAGAAGGCTCGTTAGTAAATACTACGCTATTAAGGCTACTCCCTTTGCCATCAAAAATATTTTGATTGGTAAAAAACGAAATGGTGTTTTTATCATTTAAGAAAAAATCTAATCCAACTTTGTATAGATGAGATTTGTTATTATTATCAAAATTAAATAGTAACTCTGTATCTTGGTTAATTCTATTGATTTTACCATTATTGACATATTTTCCAATATTATTACCGTAATTACCGTAAAGGTTAAACTTTCCGTTTCTGTAATTTAGGTCTATAGAACTATTAAATTTAGCTTCTATGCCTACAGTAAGCCCAGTGTTAATAGTGCCATTAAATCCAATATTTGCATTTTTATGCAATACAATATTTATAATACCACTCATACCTTCCGGGTTATATTTAGCAGACGGATTGGTTATTAGTTCTATTGATTTTATAGAGGTAGAAGGTAATTGTCTTAATAATTGTGCTATAGGAACGTTAGATAATTTTCCGTCTACCATTACTCTAACATTAGAGTTTCCTCTTAAGCTTAGTTCGCCAGTTTGCTGATCTACATTAACAGAAGGAATGTTGTTCATAATATCTGATGCTGTTGCACCAGCAGTGGTAAGGTCTTTGCCAACATTTATTACTTTTCTATCTATTTTTTGTTCTATAGTTGTGCGTTCTGCAACAACTTCTACACCTTCTAATTGTTCTGCATCTTCTTCTAGGTAAATTGTGCCTAAAGCTATTTTGTAATTACTTTTAGAGATAGTGATTTTTTTACTGTAGGTTTTGTATCCAATAAACTGTACTTCAAAAATTAAGTTTCCTTCGGGTAATTTTTTTATTTCAAAAGTTCCGTCTTCTTTAGTAATACCACCTGTAATTGTTTTATTGTCATTTGCAGATTTAATTACAATGGCCGCATATGCAATTGGTTCTTGCAAATTTTTATCTTTTACTTTACCTGTAATACTACCATTAATTAATTCGGATGAATGGGGATTAGCCATTAGCATACTATTTATAAATAGTAGGCAAAGTGTAATTAATTTTTTCATTCGTTGTTTTTTGATTGTTTTTTGATTTATTAGTTATCTACAAGACTATAATTTCAAGAAAATGTTACATAGCTATTTGTGTTTTAACAAGTTTTAACATCAATAGACTTTAAATTATAAAGGCAAAGTGTAATAAACACAAAACCCGAAGCAAGAGCTTCGGGTTTTTATTATTGATAATCTATACTAAACACTAACCATTAACTATAAAAATATAGTATTATCAACAATCAAACTTTTCTTTATATTATAAATAGACGCAATTATCTATTTAAGGTTACATTAATTAACATACTTTAACACAATCAACTAAATGTGATTATTAAATGTAATTAATAGTGCAAATTAATATCAATTTATAGTACTTTCAAAATATAGTAGCTGTATGTATGTTTTTCTTCGTTTATATATAGCTCAATTTTTAACAAGGAGAATTAAAAACGTACTTTTTAATAGTAGTATTCTTTCATGTAATTAATTTGAATTATTTTATATTAAAAAAATTAACTAAAAAAGTAATATATTTTCATATATAAATCCATTTATTTTTGATTTTAATAAATATGAGTTATTTTTTGATTTTAACACTATTTTTTATAAATACAAGGCCTAAAAACATAATACTACCATTAATTAATAATAGTTCATGGCCAAAGATGTAAAAA
>CALHVB010000012.1 GCA_938039345.1 uncultured Sediminicola sp. | reverse complement strand
GCTTCTGTCTGCGCAAAGAAATTAGCCATTAATTTATTATGGTGATCTTTATCGCCATGTAAAGCTTCTTTATACCCAATAAAATCTACTGGTATTAATTTTGTTCCTTGGTGTATTAATTGGAAAAAAGCATGTTGCGAATTTGTACCTGGTTCTCCCCAAATAATAGTTCCTGTTTGGTAATCTACAGGATTACCATTACGATCTACACTTTTACCATTACTTTCCATTATTCCCTGTTGTAAATAGGCAGAAAACCTACTTAAATATTGTGTGTAAGGGATAATAGCTTCTGTATCTGCACCATAGAAATTATTATACCACACGCTCAATAAAGCTATTACTACTGGTATATTATCTTTAAAATCGGCTGTTTTAAAGTGCTCATCCATTTCATTGGCTCCCACCAATAAATCATCAAAATTATCGTAACCTACCGCTAATGCTATAGAAAGCCCTACAGCACTCCATAAAGAGAAACGACCTCCTACCCAATCCCACATTGGAAATACATTTTCTGCAGCTATACCAAACTCAGCAATTTTAGCTGTATTTGTAGATACTGCAGCAAAATGCTTAGCTACATCTTCTTGTGTTCCATGCTGTAAAAACCACTTTTTAATTGTAGTTGCATTACTTAATGTTTCTTGGGTTGTAAAGGTTTTAGAAACTACTACAAAAAGTGTTGTTTCTGGATCTAAACCTTTTAAAGTTTCATATACATGATCACCATCTACATTACTTACAAAATGTGTTGTTAAATGGTTTTTATAAAACTTTAATGCTTCAGCTACCATTACAGGTCCTAAATCTGATCCACCAATGCCTATATTAACTACATCTGTAAATTTTTTGCCTGTATACCCAGTTTTCTCTCCTGAAATTACAGCGTCTGTAAAAGCTTTTATTTTTGCTTTTACCTCATACACTTCAGGTATAACATTTTCCCCAGCCACAAGAATTGTGTCTGTTTTTTTAGCTCTTAAGGCTGTATGTAAAACTGCTCTATCTTCTGTTTGGTTAATATGAGCTCCTCCGTAATATTGTGCTATAGCCTCTTTAAGCTTTACTTCTTCTGCTAATTCTTGCAATAAAGAAAGTGTTTCTTCTGTAATTCTATTTTTAGAATAATCTACTAGAAAATCTTGCCACTGAATTGTAAACTTATTTGCTCTTTCTTTATCCAAAGCAAAAAAGTCTTTCATTGACTTATCACTACTTTCACTAAAATGTTTTGTAAGTTTTTCCCAAGCTTTTGTAGTTGTTGGGTTTATATTTGGTAATGACATAGTTATTCTAATTCTGTGTTATAATTTCTTCAATTGGTTGCTCTGGATATTCAATACAATCTAATTGTACTTTTTTAGGCGCTATATTTTTAAAATATGCAGGTCTTAAAGAATCTGCTAAGGGTTCTGCTAAGGGTAATTTTTCTCTTAATGGATCTACTTGTCTCCCATTTTTCCAAAAACGGTAACACACATGAGGACCACCTGTATTCCCCGTCATTCCTATCCACCCAATAATATCTCCTTGTTGTACAAAATCTCCTTTACGTACATTCTGGTTTTTCATATGCAAGTACTGCGTACTATACGTACCATTGTGTTTAATTTTCACATATTTACCATTACCTCCTCTTCTTGTAGATTCTACTACCGTACCATTAGCTGTAGCCATTATAGGAGTACCAACTGGCGCTGCATAATCTGTTCCCTTGTGTGGTCTTAATTTGTAACCGTAATACTTTATTCTTCTTTTTAAATTATACCTAGACGATATTCTACTAAATTTTACAGGTGCTTTTAAAAATGTTCTACGAAGGTTATTGGCTTCGTGATCATAATAATCCCCATAATTTTTTAGCGAATCTGCAACATAACCAAAAGCATAAAACGGTTTACCACTATGCTCAAAATAAGCGGCTTCTATAGGTTCTGCACCTGCATATATAGAATCGCTTACAAACCTTTCTTTGTATATAACTTTAAATTTATCTCCTTTTTGAAGTCTAAAGAAATCTACCGTCCAAGCATAAATTTCGGATAGGTTATTGGTTACATTATAATCTATGCCTTGATCTAATATTGCTTCTGATAAAGAAGTTGTTATTACTCCTGATGCTTCTCTTTCTTTATAAGTAACTTTTTTTCTTTTCTTATATGCCGTTACGGAATCTCTTAAATCTATTACCGTATAGTTTATTAAATCGTTTTGATAAATAAAAACCTGAGCTATTTCTGAAGTATCCTTTGTTTTTAATATTAAATAAGGCTTTCCTACTACTATTTTTCGAACATCAAAAGTATCTTTAAATTCTTGTGATATTTTATAGATTTTTGGGTAAGGCACATGATTTTTAAGCATTAACTCCCCAAAGCTATCGCCACTTTTTACGGTATCTTTTAGAATATTAAAATTTTCTAAATTAAACCCGTATTGTTTTATTACAGGTTTTTCTATAATCTTAACTTCTGCTACATCATTTAATTCCTTTTTTTCTTTGCATGATGTTATCATTAACAATAATGCTAGAAAAACTCCCCAATACTTTTGCATTTTTATTTTTCTACTTTTTCTGGATTAAAGATATGGTCTACCCATTGTTTTCCCCAATTATTTAACTCTTCTTTAGAATATAATTCTGGAAAAAAAACTACTTTCTGAAAACTTGGAGGTAAATATTCTTTCCAATTAGTTCCTCCAGTAGCATCTATTTGTTCTTTGTCTTTACGAAGATAACGATAAGCAGACCCCATATGCATTAAAGGCCAATTTACATTTGCATTTACATCTAGTGCCTTTAAGGCTTCTATTAACTCCGGGTTATTTTTGTCTTCTGCTTTTAATTGCTGATACTTGTGAAGTATTGTATTTACTTTTACTTGCTTAGCTATCCTAATTAATCTAGGGGTATACCTGTACTCAAATTGTTTTAATGTTAGTGTTTTTTCTCCGGTAGAAATATCTGTTGCCCCTTTTTTCCAATAGATATGCTCATACAAATCTTCTATACTTTCTTTAGACGAAAACGATTCTCTTTCTGTATGGTGCACTAAATTTTCTAATGGCGTAGCATAAATTTCTATCATTCTATATTGCGCGGATTGAAAACCACTAGCTGGCAGCAATGCCATTCTGTATTGAAGAAATTGCTCTCTCTCCATACCATTTATCATGATACTGAAAGAAGAAATTAATGCTTTGTAATAACTATTAATTCTATTTGCCTTTTCTATAAAAAAAGCTACATCATTAACACGATCATCTACTATTTGTTTTTGCTCGTGTAAAATAAGCTTAAAATAAAGCTCTGTTATTTGATGATACATTATAAATATTTCCTCATCAGGAAAATGGGTTCTTGGCACTTGTATGCTAAGTAATGTATCTAAATGTATATAATCCCAATAGGTAAGGTAACGCTGGTACAAAAGACCATCTAAATAAGAGCTTAAATCTTGTCCTGAGTCTTTATATTTTTCTTCTAACTTTAATATTTGAGACTCTATATGCTCTTTATTATCCATTCTTTACTTAATCCATTATTATTTTAAACTGGTTTTTAAGTCCTGCATAAGCATCTAAATCTGCTTTAATAGAACCTACTGCCAGTTGCGCTTTTATGCGTACAGGAATTTTATTTGAATCATTAGAAACCCATAACGACAAACTCTCTTTCTCTTTAAATACCCTTCCAGACTGAACGTATGGTCTAAACTTTAAACATTCTACCTTACCAAACTTTGTTTTTAAAGTTTCTTTGCCAAGAAATTTAAGCTTAAATTTAAAAACCCCATCATCATCAAAAAGCATATCTAGTTCTATTGATTTTCCAATTTCTAAATCATCAACATCAAAGTTATTTCTTAGATAATAAAATGCCGATATTAAATCCTGAACGTCATCTTTGGTTGCAAAATTAAGCTTTTTATTGTTTTTCTTATCATTAATAATAGCTACATCCTTATCGTGATCAAAATTTATCTCGATATCTTTAGTGTAGCCTCCTTCATTTAATTTACGTATAAATTTATAAGGCATACTATTTTCTTTTCCAAAATAGCTCTCATAAGTATCATCTACCTTAAAAAATATATTTGCAAAACCTGTTGTTTTACCTCTACCAACAACATGGTATACTGGAACATTATTTATTTTATCTGACTTTACTTGTAATGTAGCATAACTAGCATTTAAAAAACCATAATGAATTCTAAATTTTAGCCATTCGCCTTCTTTATAAGCAGAATTATTTATTTGAGCATTTGTTATTATGCTCACAAGTAAAAAGAAAATTATGTATATGTTTTTCATAATCTTAATAGGTTAAAGTAAAAATACTAAAAAACGTTATTAGTTTAATAAACAACTTTTATTCCAAAAAAGTATTTAACATAAAAAAGCCCAGTAACTAACCGGGCTTTTACTAAATAACCAACCAAACTTTAAATTATGAAAAACCAATACTTTAAAGTATGTAAGGGAACCACCCCTTACGAAGACAAAATTAATACATTAGCACTATAATTGCATAAGTTTTAACTTACTTTAACTATACTCTTAACAGTAATTTATAGTTAAGGTGCGGAATTTAACATATTCTTAAAAAGTGTACTCCGTTTTTACCAAGTTGCAGTACCATACTTTTACTTACGCAATCATAAATAGGAATATTTTGTCTGCTATTACTAAAAACTATAGCCTATTGAGAAGAAAAATGTATTCTGACTTATCTCTGGAGACCAAGAATACAATGCCTGTACAGGACCTAAAAAAGATTCCCACCCGTACCCTATAGCATAACCAGAAAAAGTAGGTGCTTTAAACCAATCTCCTGTCCTATATAAATCGTCGTCTACATTAGCATAATTTGCAGTTAAAAGTAAATGATTTTTAGGTGCAAA
Organism: uncultured Sediminicola sp.; assembly: GCA_938039345.1. The sequence continues at coordinate 12,709 of CALHVB010000012.1, read as the reverse complement.
TTCATAATCTACTCTTGTAGATACTTTTAAATAACTATTTCCTATATCGCTTATAAAATCATAGCCCACAAAGGGTATCATATTAAGTGTTGGTGTTGCTCCATAACCTCCTAAAAGAAAATCAAAAGTACCTACTGGCGATATCCCTAATTTAAATCCTCCTTCTGCTTCAACATTCATAGATACATTTCTAAATAAAGGAAATGCACTTCCTAATTTTCCTTTTGTAATAGAAAACTCCTTAAAATTATTGTTAAAATCAGAAGATGCTATGTAAAAATGAAAATCCCCACTAAAATAAACTCCCTGAGTTGGAAAATACTTATCATTATAGGTGTCTAAAACAATCTTACCATAGGTGCTATAATAATTGCTTTTATCAAAAAAAGTTCTGCTATTTTCTTGTCTGGCTAATGAATTTAAAGGTAAACCACCAACATTATTCCCTAAAGTTTTTGTACTATATTTTAAAAGTTTATGCTCTACTCCTAAGGTAACCGCAAATTCTTCTTTTAATTCTGTTTGTATGTATGCTTGATTGGTAAGGTCGGAAACATCTATATTTATTGTATTAACATTTTCAATATTGGGCGAATCAAAATTAGATGCTATTAAATTATAATTAATTTCTCTATCAAAACTTGTAAACTTAGAATTTACTCCAAAACTCCAATATGATGATGCTCCTTTATCTATATAGTATTGCAAATTATACCTAATATTATCGCCTAAAATAAAATCAAAAGAGCCTACATCATCTTTAAAAAAGAGGTTTTTATGTGTTAAATTAATAATTGCTGCACTTTTATATAAATTATCAAAATGAAGGCCTGTTCTAATAAATGTTTTATTCGTATTTTCTTTTAAATTTAATATTAAATACACCTTATTATCATTAGACACAAATTCATATCTTATTGCCTTAAAATTTCCTGTTGCAGATAAATTACTTATTCCTTCTTGTAATTTTTTAAATGTGATTTTTTCATCTGTATTTAACCTCAACTTCCCTTTTACGTAACCTCTAGTGTAATTATTATTCCCTTTTATTATTAGCCTGTCTATTTTAATACTATCAGATACTTTAAACGGATTTTTTTCTACTTGCCTTTTATCCTTCTGTTGTATTGCTAACTCTTTTAACTCAACATATTTATCGCTTGCTGCTATCCTTCCTTTTTTTATAATATCTTCTGCTAAATTAAAATCCAATAAAGAGAAACCTTGTATATCTGGTTTTATGTAAATATCTGTCTGTTCGGATTTTTTCTCCATATCCTTTACAGTTCTATAATTATTTACCTGCAACAAAATTTCTGTTGCCGATAATAACGATTCTCTATTAGATAAACCATGCTGAACATCTATCCCTATAATTTTGTTAGCTCCCATAGCTCTTAATTCATCTATAGGGTAATTATTTACAACGCCACCATCTATTAAAATTTGTTCTTCTATTTCCGTAGGTTCAAAAAGTGATGGCAATGTACCACTAGCCAAAACTGCTGCTGGTAAAAACCCTTGGTTTAATAAAATCTCTTCTCCTGTTTCTACATTTGTTGCTATACAAAAGAACGGAATTGGTAATTCATTAAAATCTCGGGTATCTTTTACATGGTATAGTAAACGTACTAACTCATTATATATGTTTTCTCCACTGGATATACCAGATGGGAAAGAAATTTTAAAATTATTAAATGGTAAGGTTAACGCATACCTTTCTGAATCTTCTTTCTCATAAAAAGTTTTTGCATCTCTTGGTAAATTATTCTGAATTAAATTTAAAAAATCTGTATTTCTAAAAATTGAATCTAACTCTTTACCAGAATAACCAGAAGCATATAAGGCTCCTACAATTGCCCCCATACTTGTACCTCCGATATAGTCTATTTTTACGCCTGCTTCTTCTATAACTCTTATAGCTCCAATATGCGCAAAACCTTTAGCACCACCACCACTTAAAACCAAACCAACTTTTGGAGCCGGCTGGTCATTCTTTTGCTGCCCTATTAATAGTACAGTGAAAAACATAAAAAACATTACAGGTAACTGTTTTTGCATTATGGTTATATTAGAGGTCAATGAAAATTCTCATACACTTTTTTAGCTTTAGCCATTCCTATGGTTCCTGCTAAGCTTTCTATTGATGCTTCTTTTATTCTTTTTACTGATTTAAAATATTTTAATAATTCTTCTGCTGTTTTCTCACCTATACCATCTATTTGTTCTAATTCTGAATTTATAGCAGCAGCACTTCTTTTATTTCTATGGAAAGTTATACCAAAACGGTGTGCCTCGTTACGCAATTGCTGAATTATTTTTAAACTTTCTGATTTCTTATCTAAATACAAGGGTATAGAGTCTTCTGGAAAATATATTTCTTCTAATCGCTTTGCTATGCCTATAATTGCTATTTTACCTCTTAACTCAAGTGCGTCTAAACTTTTTAATGCAGAGGATAATTGCCCTTTACCTCCATCTATAACAATAAGTTGGGGTAATGATTTGTGTTCATCTAACAATCTTCTGTAACGCCTAAATACCACTTCCTCCATTGAAGCAAAATCATCTGGACCTTCTACTGTTTTTATATTATAATGTCTGTATTCTTTTTTAGCAGGTTTTCCATTTCTAAAAACTACGCAGGCTGCTACCGGATTTGTACCTTGTATATTAGAATTATCAAAACATTCTATATGCCTTGGCTCTTCAGATAATCGAATATCTTTCTGCATCTGCGCCATTATTCTATTAGTATGTCTATCCGGATCCGTTATTTTTATTTGCTTAAAACGTTCTTGCCTATAAAATTTGGCATTTCTTTCTGATAAATCTAATATCTTTTTTTTATCTCCTAATTTAGGTACTACTACTTTTATAGTTTTATCTACCAATACATTAAATGGAACATATAGTTCTTTAGACAATAAGTTAAATCGTTGCCTAATTTCCATAATAGCTAACTCTAATAATTCTTTATCACTTTCTGCTAATTTCTTTTTTATTTCCATAGTATGGGATCTAATAATAGACCCATAGGAAAGTTGTAAAAAATTTACATACGCATAAGCATCATCTGAAACAATGGAAAATACATCTACATTATTAATTTTTGGATTTACAACTGTAGATTTTACTTGGTAATTTTCTAGTATTTCTATTTTCTCTTTTATTTTCTGTGCATCTTCAAACTTCATTTCTGAGGCTAAATTCTGCATCTGATTTTTAAAAGAATGTAACGAAGATTTAAAATTACCTTTAATAATTCCTCTAACTGCAGATATATGCTCTAAATATTCTTCTTCATTCTGCAAATCTTCACAAGGTCCCTTACAATTTCCTAAATGATACTCTAAACACAATTTGTATTTACCCGCTTTAATTTTATCATAAGACAAATCGTAATTACAAGTTCTTAAAGGATACAAACCCTTTATTAAATCTAATAATACCCTTACGGTTTTAATATTTGTATACGGTCCAAAATACTCGGAACCGTCTTTTACCATTCTTCGGGTAGAAAAAATCCTTGGAAAACGTTCTTTTTTTATACATATCCAAGGATACGATTTATCATCTTTTAATAATACATTATACCTAGGCTGGTATTTTTTTATTAAATTATTCTCTAATAACAGTGCATCTGATTCTGTAGGAACAACAATGTGTTTTATAGCTACTATTTTCTTTACTAATACTCGTGTTTTTCCACTATCATGATTTTTTGTAAAATAAGATGATACTCTTTTTTTAAGATTTTTTGCTTTACCTACATATAAAATTACCCCATCTGTATCATAAAACTGGTATACACCTGGGTTATTAGGCAGCGTACTTAATTGAACTTCAATGGGTATTTCTATCATTCTTATTAATAATAAATCTTACACTTTAATAGATAAAGTTAAATTACTATGTTTTTGTGAAAACTCACTATTATTTTATTTATTTAATATAAATCTCAAGATGCAAAACAATGTTTTTAGACATTTTTTTACGATTCTACACAAAAAATTGATTTTTTCAATTATCAAATTCACTTTTTTTAGCACAAAAAATTGATAAAATGTCTATTATACATTTATAAAAATATATTATACATATTTCTTTTATTAATTAACAAAAATGGACTTATTCCTATTTCTGTTATTTTTTTTCTATAAGTATTTGATTTTCATACTTTTAATATTAAATTATTTAAAAAAAGTGATTTTTTACTTGTTAAATTCATTATAAAAAAGCGCATTTCATCGATAAAAAGATGCATTTAACAGATTTTATATTAATTTTTTCTTTACTTTTAAGACATCAAAATTTAATATTACTTTGTTATGGAGAATTACATTATTACAGGTGGAACGTATTTAATCTTAATGCTATTTATTAAAATTTATTACGCGGTTGCTGTTAAAGAATAATTAATACTTTTGTCCTTTATCATCTAATTGGTATTACTTACTATAAATGCTGAAAAAGGAATTACGATTTAAGTACGTAAAAAAAAGAAGCTTTGTTTCCCCAAACGAATTAGAAGACAATAGCCTAGCCATTGCAAATAAACTTCTTGAGTTACCATCTATATGGTCATTTAATTATTACCATATATTCCTTCCAATAATAGAAAAAAAGGAGATAGACACTAGTTACATACTATCTATACTTCAGGGAAAAGATAAAAATGTTTTGTTGCCTAAAATAAATGGCAATAATACACTTATTAACTATTTACTTACAGATAATATTACTATTAAAAAAAACAAATGGAACATTCCGGAACCTATTGATGGAATAGAAATATCTGCTGATAAAATAGAGGTGATTTTTATACCTCTACTGGTATTTGACAAAAAAGGCAATAGGGTTGGTTATGGCAAAGGATTTTACGATTCTTTATTAAAACAATGCGATTCTAAAACTATAAAAATAGGACTATCTCTATTTGAAGCAGAAGAAGTCATTACAGATATTTACGATGGAGATATTCCTTTAAATTATTGTGTTACCCCTAAAAATATTTACTCTTTTTAAAAAACTAAATAAATACTTTAATTTTTATTAAACGCATTTTTATTAAACACTAATAAAAGACCTACACCTGTACTTATAGCCATATCTGCTACATTAAAAACTGGATCAAAAAAGCTAAATCTCTTTCCACCAAAATAAGGCGTCCAAGTAGGCCAAGTTGTATCTATCATTGGAAAATGTAGCATATCTACGACTTTGCCATGAAAAACAGCACCATAGGGTTCAGCAGAAAACAATGTAGCTACATTACCATTATTACTATGGTCAAATATTACACCATAAAAAACAGAATCTATTATATTTCCTAATGCTCCTGCGAAAATTAAAGATACAGCAAAAACCAATGTTTTAGAAGCACCCTTCTTAATCGTATCAAAAAGCCAATATCCTATTCCTCCTATTGCAAATAAGCGAAATACAGTTAATATAATTTTACTTGTACTATCAGATATAGGTAAAAAATCACTTAGTTTAACACCCCATGCAGCTCCTTCATTCTCTATAAAAAGAATTTTAAACCAATCATTAAAGACAGTAACATATTCTCCTAAAAAAAAGTGGGTTTTAACGTATATTTTACTTATTTGATCTATTAATAAAACAACAAAAATAAGTAAGAGGGATTTTTTTAAGCTCATTTTTAAAATATAGGTGCTGCTAAAATAAACATATTATTCGGTTTTTTTTAGATAGATATCCCCTGTTATCGACATTAATTTAATATAAGTGTTCCCAATTGGTATAATTTCTTTAATTACTTGCCCATATTTAGAAAACGCTTCTATAGTTCCTTTAGAGTTTAAAGTAATAATCTGTCCGCTTTGAGTATTTACAGACGCATTCTCCGACACCTTATCTAAAGTGCATTTACCACTTGTTAACAACACATTTAAATCTTTATAAACCCCTTTTATGAGGGCATTACAAGAACCCCCTGTAATTTTAACATTCTTATTTCGAGGAATTTTTATTTTTAAGTCTATAGAAACAACTTTATGGGCACTTAGCTTATCATTTGGATTTGTAAAACCTGGCTGAAAGTCAGTAGTCACCAATACCGTTTCTCCATTCTCTATAACATTTAACAATAGATCTTTTCTATATTCTCCATCCAAAACAGCTTCTACTTCTAAAATATTGGTTTCAACTGTTTCTAAAATAAGGTTAAAGCAATTGGTTAAATCTATCTGAAAAAAATCCACATTAGAAGCTTCAATAGATTTTTTAACCACTTTTTGAGCGTTTAAAAAATTTACTGCTATTACTAAAATAAGAAGTATTCCTTTTTTCATTAATAGGTATAAAAAAACGCCTGTTAGGCGTTATTTTTATTTTTGCATATTCTTTGCTTCTATACTTAGAGTTGCATGGGGAACTAATTTTAAACGTTCTTTGTTTATTAATTTCCCTGTTACTCTACAAATACCATAGGTCTTATTCTGAATACGTAAAAGCGCATTCTTTAAATCTCTAATGAATTTTTCTTGACGAATTGCTAATTGCGTATTTGCCTCTTTACTCATGGTTGCCGAACCTTCTTCAAAAGCTTTAAACGTTGGAGAGGTATCGTTAGTACCATTATCACCATCATTCATATATGCACTTTTAAGCAATTCTAAATGACTTTTTGCTTTTTCAATTTTCTCTTCAATTACAATTTTGAACTCTTCTAAATCCTTATCAGAGTATCTAACTTTTAAGTCTTCAGCCATAATTTTAATGTTTTTGGATCAACAATTTGGTATTTATTTCATCAAAAGAAACCTCTACACCTTCTTCTAATTTTTCTTCAAAATTTAATTCAGCCGTTAATGTTTCTGCTTTTATATAACTTATGTTACTTTCTACAGCATTTTCAACAAAACCATCTTTTAAAATTTTAACATCTATTTTATCTGTAACTTCAAAACCAGAATCTTTTCTAATATTCTGAATTCTATTTACCAATTCTCTAGCAACTCCTTCTTTTCTTAATTCTTCATTTATAGTTACGTCTAGAGCTACTGTAATAGCACCCGAAGTAGCAACTAACCACCCTTCTATATCCTGAGAAGAAATCTCTACATCTTGTAACTCTAAATTAATACTTTTATTTTCTACCTGAATAGATATTTCGCCGTTTTGTTCAATTTCTTGGATGTTTTCCTGAGTAAAGCTTGCTACAGTACTAGATATCAATTTCATATCCTTTCCATATTTTGGTCCAAGTACTTTAAAATTAGGCTTAATCTTCTTTACTAAAATACCAGAAGCATCATCTAACAACTCTATTTCCTTAACATTAACTTCAGATTTAATTAAATCGGCAACTGCATTAATTTCTTCTTTTTGTTTTTGATCTAAAACTGGTACCATTATTTTCTGCAATGGTTGTCTAACTTTTATCTTTTCTTTTTGTCTAATAGACAATACTAAAGAAGATATTGTTTGGGCTTTTGCCATTTTACTTTCTAATTCCTTATTTACAATAGATTCATCGTATTTTGGGAAATTAGCCAAATGTACACTTTCAAAACTTTCTGTAGCTGTTGTATTTGTTAAATCTTTATATAATTGATCCATAAAGAAAGGTGCAACAGGAGCCGATAATTTTGCTACTGTTTCTAAACAGGTATATAACGTTTGATAAGCCGCTATTTTATCTTGCTCGTAATCTCCTTTCCAAAAACGTCTTCTACACAATCTTACATACCAATTACTTAGGTTTTCTTGTACAAAATCTGATATGGCACGTGTAGCACGCGTTGGCTCATAATCTCCATAAGCTTCGTCTACCACTTTTATTAAAGTATGCAACTCTGATAAAATCCACTGATCTATTTCTGGACGTTCTTTTAATGGAATATCTGCCTCTTTATAACTAAAACCATCAATATTAGTATAAAGAGCAAAGAACGAGTAGGTGTTGTATAAAGTTCCAAAGAACTTACGTTTAACTTCTACAATTCCGTCTATATCAAACTTTAAATTATCCCATGGGTTTGCATTGGAAATCATATACCAACGTGTAGCATCTGGTCCATGTGCATCCATAGTTTCAAAAGGGTCTACTGCATTTCCTAAACGCTTAGACATTTTTTTACCTTCCTTATCTAACACTAAACCATTAGATACTACATTTTTATAAGCAACAGAATCAAAAACCATTGTTGCTATAGCATGTAAGGTATAAAACCAACCTCTGGTTTGATCTACCCCTTCTGCTATAAAATCTGCTGGAAATGTTTTAGACTCATCAATAAAATCTTTATTCTCAAATGGGTAGTGCCACTGTGCGTACGGCATAGAGCCACTATCGAACCAAACATCTATTAAATCGCTCTCGCGTTTCATTGGCTTTCCTGATGGCGAAACCAATGTAATTTGGTCAACTATATTTTTATGTAAGTCTATTTTATCATAATTGGCATCACTCATATCTCCCACCACAAAATCTGCATAAATATCTTTCTCTAATATTCCTGCTTTTAAAGATTTTGCCATTTCTTCTTTTAGTTCTGCCACAGAACCTACCATAAGTTCTTCTTTACCATCTTCGGTACGCCATATAGGCAATGGTATTCCCCAATAACGAGAACGAGAAAGGTTCCAATCATTAGCATTAGCTAACCAATTCCCAAACCTACCTTCTCCGGTAGCTTTTGGTTTCCAGTTAATTGTCTGATTTAAATCAAACATTTTACCTTTTATATCAGTAACCTTTATAAACCAAGAATCTAATGGGTAATATAAAATAGGCTTATCTGTACGCCAACAGTTAGGGTAACTGTGTACATACTTTTCTACTTTAAATGCTTTATTTTCTTCTTTTAACTTAATGGCAATCTCTACATCTACTGACCTTTCTGGTGCTTCACCATCATTATAATAATCGTTCTTAACATATTTACCAGCAAATTCTCCCATTTCTGGTCTAAATTTACCTTGTAAATCTACCAACGGAACTAAATTTCCATTCTCATCCTTTACCAACATTGGTGGTACTTCTGGTGTAGCTTGTTTTGCTACTAAAGCATCATCTGCACCAAAAGTTGGAGCCGTATGTACTATTCCTGTACCATCTTCTGTAGTAACAAAGTCTCCAGAAATTACTCTAAATGCATTTTCGGGATTATCATTAGGTAACGCATAAGACAATAATTGCTCATAAGTAATACCTACTAAATCTTTTCCCAAAATACTATCTCCTACCAGATATGGTATTTTTTTATCTCCTTGTTTATATGCTGCTAAATCTTCTTTATTTTCTACTGCAATAAATTTACCTGCAAATTGCTTTCCTACCAATGATTTTGCAAGTACTACATTTATAGCTTCAAATGTATATTGATTGTATGTTTTTACTAGTACATATTCAATTTTTGACCCTACTGTTAATGCTGTATTAGATGGTAATGTCCAAGGTGTGGTTGTCCATGCTAAAAAATGTACATCTCCTTCTATTTCATTAAAAAAACTAGGAAGCGTTTCTTTATGTGCCTTAAACTGTGCTACTACGGTAGTGTCTGTAACATCTTGATACGTTCCTGGCTGATTTAACTCATGTGAACTTAATCCTGTTCCTGCCTTTGGTGAATATGGCTGAATGGTATATCCCTTGTATATAAGGTCTTTTTTATATATCTGTTTTAATAACCACCAAACAGATTCCATGTATTTAGATTGGTAAGTAATATATGGATCTTCCATATCTACCCAATATCCAACCTTTTCAGTCATTTCATTCCAAACATCGGTATAACGCATTACTGCCTTTTTACATGCAGCATTATATTCTTCTACCGATATTTTTTTTCCAATATCTTCTTTGGTAATTTTTAATTCTTTTTCTACACCAAGCTCTATAGGAAGTCCGTGTGTATCCCAACCAGCTTTACGCTTTACCTGAAAACCTTTCATAGTTTTATACCTAGGAAAAATATCTTTAATGGTACGAGCCATAACATGATGAATCCCTGGCATACCATTTGCCGATGGAGGTCCTTCGTAGAAAACATAACTTTCCTTACCTTCTCTACTTGTTATACTTTTTTCAAAAATACCATGTTCCTTCCAGTAGCTCAATATTTCTTCGGCTACTTTTGGTAAATCTAATCCTTTATATTCCGCAAACTTCATAATAACTGCTTCAGGTACCACATTTTAAGTCTGCAAAATTATAAATTTAGATTGGATATAAAGGCATTGTATGCAAAGGAAATAGATAAGTTAACAAATCTGTTAAATATCATAACATCTAAACCAAGTCTTTTATACGTATATTTGTCAGCAATTAAATTAAACACTAAACATTAAAACATTATGAAAAAAGTAATTTTAAGTTCAATCTTAATGGTAGCTTTAACTACCTCATTTGTATCTTGTAAAGAAGCTGCTGACAAAGCAAAAGATGCTACTGAAGCTGCTGCAGATGTTGCAGGTGATGCTGTAGAAGCTACTAAAGACGCTGCTAATGGTGCTGTTGATGCTGCAGGTAACGCTGTGGAAGCTACTAAAGATGCTGCTGGTAACGTAATTGATGCTACTAAAGACGCTGCTAATGGTGCTGTAGATGCTGCAGGTAATGCTGTAGACGCTACTAAAGATGCTGCAAAGGACGCTGCTGCTAAAGCTGGTGAGGTTGCAAAAGATGCTAAGGATGCAGTAAAAACTGCTGTACACTAGTAGATACTTTAAATACAATATAAAAAAAAGACTCGATTACTATAATCGGGTCTTTTTTATTTTAAAACTTAACGCCCAAACCTAGGATAACATTTAAACCAGGAGCTCCAATACCAGAAGAATATGTACGGTATCTTTTGTTAGTAATGTTCTCTATGGCAAATGTTGCTTTCACTTTATTTGTAACTAAATATTGAGACCTAAAATTTAAAGTTAACCAAGACGGACTATATGGGTTACCATTAGTGTCTAAAGCATAGATGTATGACTTACTTTTTTCTGAAGGTGCTAAATCCGAAAACTTAAACTCACTATTGTAATTCATAAATAAATCTGCCTTTAAACGTTGGTTTTTCCATATTAGATGCACATCTCCAAAGGTAGGCGCCACATGCCTTGCAGGTACTTCTATACCACTATTTTCCTCTTCTATTCCTTTTGTAATAGTAATATTAGATGCTAATGATAAATTTTCTGTTATATACGCATCTAAGCCCATTTCAAAACCATATACAAAGGCTTTTGCTGCATTCTGTATGGCTTGTACATTACTAAGCTCTCCCTTATAATCTATTTGAGATTGCTCATTAAACACATAATCTCTACGCACTAAAGCATCTACCAAATACGTATAAAAAATAGCCCCTTTAAATACAACTTTATCTTTAAAATTCTTTTGTATTCCGAACTCTACATTATAGGCATATTCTGGTTCTAAATCTGGGTTAGGAACTACTACTGAACCTGGTTCGGAATCGAAAACCTTACCAACATCATCTAAATTAGGAGACCTAAAACCTGTAGAACCGTTGAATGTAAGTTGTAAATTCTTTTTAGGAAACCAGCTAAAACCCAAGCTACCTGTTAAAGCCCCAGTACTTAAATTTGTATCATTAAAAGGGAAAGGAAAAAATGTTTTATCAAAAACTGCTTTTGTCCATACATGACTATAGCGTAATCCTGATAAAAAAGTAAAATTAGGCTTTGCTTTATATTCTCCATTTATATACCCTGCTAATGTTTGCCATGTTGCACCATCTGGATATCTTGTAGAAGCATCAAAAGTAATATTTGTAAATATATTTTTCTGATTTCCGATAGAGCCCACTTTATTGTACACGTATTCGCCACCATAATACAGTCTAAGATTTCCTATTCTTTTATTTTCAAAATCTATATTAGCAGATAAAGCATCTACTTTTTCTTTATTTGTATATCTTATTGGACTTTGAAAATCTCTGTTGTTTCTACTTTCCTCAAAACGTTGATAGGCTGTAGTAATTTTTAGTCCATCGTAAAACTTACTTTTTCCTTTTTGCAACATCTGAAACTTACTCATAAACCATTTTTGGGGGCCATAAAACCATTCAGCAGAACGCAATCCATCATTTGCTTCATTAGGTCTAATTAGCCTATCATACCTATCAAAATCAGATGTTATAGAATAATACGTTCCTAAATTAAAATTCCAGTTATTATTAGGTTTAAAAGCAATTTTCTGCATTAAGTTAATTTGGTTATATCCAGATGATATTTGCTTTCGAGGATTATTATTTTCAACTAAAACATCTGCTCCATTATTGGTTTTAACATATTCATTTCTTAAATAATCATCAGGACCATTAGCGCCAATAGTTAGATCATTAAAATTATTAGCTGTTACGCTTGTTAAAAATGCCCATTTCTTTTTCCCTGCATTAAAATCTAAATGAAAAGTATTCTCATTATTTGCAGAAGCATATCTATAATTGGCCTTGCCCGAAAAGGTTAAACTATCACTTACAGAAAACTGAGGATTATGCGTAAAAAAGTTCATAACACCTCCTATAGCATCACTCCCATAAATTACAGAACCTGGACCAAAAATAATTTCGGATTTTAATACTAAAGGGATCTATAGCTATAATATTTTGAATGTTCCCTCCTCTAAAAATAGCATTATTCATTCGCACACCATCTACCGTAATTAAAAGCCTATTTGTTGCAAAACCCCTAATCATAGGGCTTCCGCCGCCCA
>CALHVB010000011.1 GCA_938039345.1 uncultured Sediminicola sp. | reverse complement strand
CATCAACCATCAACCATCAACCATCAACCATCAACCATCAACCATCAACCATCAACCATCAACCATCAACCATCAACCATCAACCATCAACCATTTACTATTGATGATGATAAGGTTCATTTTTTAGAATAGTAAATCCTCTGTAGAGTTGTTCTATAACAAACAAGCGTATCATTTGGTGAGAGAATGTCATTTTAGATAAGCTAATTTTTCCTTGTGCTTTTTGGTAAATAGTATCGCTAAAACCATAAGGTCCGCCAATAGCAAAAACAAGTTGCTTAATTCCAGAATTCATTTTTTTTTGCAGGTATTTAGAAAAATCAATAGAAGTAAATTGTTTTCCATTTTCATCTAGTAAAACAAGAATATCGGTAGTATTTAGCTTTTTTAAAATAAGCTCTCCTTCTTTTTCTTTTTGTTGTTTTTGAGATAAGTTTTTTACATTTTTAATATCAGGAATAAGCTCTATATTAAATTTAACATAGTGTTTTAATCTACTTTCATATTCCGAAATTAAATATTGTAATTGTTTATTATCGGTCTTACCAATGGCTAGCAACTTTATTGTCATAAAAACAAAGGTAATTTGTCATTTACTAAACTCCAAATGCCATCGTATTTTACTAAATTAGCAGTAAGTAAATAACCTTGGGATAGGTTTGCGAGGCATTAAAAAGAAAATCAATATCGATTTCGGTACAAGAATTAGAGTATTTAAATCTCGATATCGAGTAAATTAAAAGAATGATTACAGAAGCGCAGTTTAAAAAAGAGATAGATTTAATTATTAGCAATGCCATACGAGAAGATGTAGGAGATGGTGATCATAGTTCGTTAGCCTGTATACCAGATACGGCAACTGGGAAAGCAAAACTTTTGGTAAAAGATGAAGGTGTTATTGCAGGGATATCCTTTGCAAAAGAAGTTTTTGCATACGTAGATAAAGATTTGCAAATAGAAACGTTTATAGAAGACGGAAAACCAGTGAAATATGGAGATGTTGCTTTTCATGTTTTAGGAAGCTCTCAGAGTATTTTAAAAGCAGAACGTTTAGTTTTAAATGCAATGCAAAGAATGAGTGCTATAGCTACAAAGACAAAGTATTTTGTTAATCTTTTGGAGGGGACGGGAACTAAAATATTAGATACAAGAAAAACAACTCCTGGGATAAGAGCTTTAGAGAAATGGGCTGTAAAAATTGGTGGCGGAGAAAACCATAGATTTGCATTGTATGATATGATGATGTTAAAAGACAATCATATTGATTTTGCAGGAGGATTAGGAAAAGCAATAGAAAAAACAAAGCAGTATTTAAAAGATACTAATAGGGATTTAAAAATTATTGTTGAAGCAAGAGATTTAACAGAAGTAAAAGATATTCTTGCAGCTGGTGGCGTGTATCGTATTTTGTTAGATAATTTTAATTATGAAGATACTAGAAGAGCAGTTGAAACCATAGGAACATCTTGCTTAACAGAATCCTCTGGAGGTATTAATGAAGAAACAATTAGAGACTATGCCGAATGCGGTGTAAATTATATTTCATCTGGTGCGCTTACACATTCAGTATATAATATGGATTTAAGTCTTAAAGCACTATAAATGTCAATAGAGATAGAGGAAAAGTTAGATAAAATTCCTGTAATAAATTGGATAGTTCGTTTTTTAAAAAAAATAAAACTTGCCACTTTTGAAGGACTATCTTTTTATGATTTAATAGAAATGTACTTATTGGGAATTATCAATGGAACAGTATCTAGTAGGGCTAGTTCAATTGCTTTTAGTCTCTTTATGGCACTATTTCCTCTATTAATATTTATGGTAACATTAGTGCCATTTTTAATTCCTTATGTTAGTGTAGGGAATGAAAATTTTGATGCTCAGTTTCTATTGTTCCTGGAATCGTTTTTACCAACAGCTACAGGAGATTATTTTGGAGATATATATCAGCAAATAAAAAATCAAAAAAGGGGAGGCTTACTTTCATCTTCTTTTTTAATATCGATATTCTTAGTGGCAAATGGCGTAAATGCTATTTTTGCGGGCTTCGAGAATTCCTTTCATGTAAACCTTACCCGTAATTTTATTCGGCAATATATATATGCTTTTTTAGTAAGCTTATTGTTATCTATATTATTAATTGCAGGAGCAGTAGGTTTTGTATATTTTGAGTTTTATATTATAGAATACTTAAGTGAATTGGCAGCGAAAACAAGAGGATATGCTATTGAAGAAAATGATATGTTGGGGGTAAGACTAGGTAAAATACTTTTCTTTATTCTATTGTCTTATTTAACAACTGCAATCTTGTATTATTTTGGAACAGCAGAAGGTAAAAAAGCAAAGTTTTTCTCGGCAGGTGCAGCAATGACAACTTTACTGTTTGTTTTAACTTCTTATTTATTTGGAGTTTATGTGGAGAAATTTGCTAGATATAACGAATTATATGGGGCTTTAGGAGGTTTGTTAATTTTAATGGTGTATATCTGGTTAAATTCTAATATATTGCTGTTAGGGTTTGAGTTAAATGCTACATTAAATTCCCTTAGAAAAAAATATACCCCGAATGTTGAAAACGAATAAGCAGATTATAATTTACATACTTTTACTTTTTGTTAATCTTTCTTATGCGCAAAGTATTTTAGGAAAATGGAAAACAATTGATGATAGAAATGGAGTAGAAAAAGCTATTATTAATATCTATGAACAAGATGGAGCTATATTCGGTAAAGTTATAGAGATTTTAGAAGAAGGAAAAGAAAATGCCAAGTGTGTAAAATGTAAAGGAGAAAGAAAGGGTAAGCCTATTTTAGGAATGACTATTATTGAAAACTTACACAAAGAAAAAAAGGGGATTTATACAGGGAAAACACTTTTTGATCCACAACAAGCTATGACTTTTAGGTGTAAAATATGGTTAAATCCAGATAATTCTAACGAGTTGTATGTAAGAGGCTACCTTGCCTTTTTATACAGAACCCAAACTTGGGTTAAAGTAGAAGAGTAATTACCTTTGAGGAATGCAGTATTTTGTAAATGTAATTTTACCAATTCCATTAGAAAAACTATTTACATATAGTATTTCGGAACAAGAAGCGCAGTTTTTAAAGCAAGGAATGCGTATAGCAGTTCCTTTTGGAAAAACTAAGATATATACAGCATTAGTTTACGAAATACACAATACTCCGCCAACTGTATATGAGGCAAAAGAAATTCATCAAATTATAGATGAAGAACCAATCGTAAATTCACTTCAGTTGCAATTATGGTTTTGGATAGCAGAGTACTACATGTGTACAATAGGAGAAGTTTTTAGGGGAGCTGTTCCTGGTGCTTTTCTTCTAGAAAGCGAAACACTAATTTTAAAGAATGAAAATACTGCTGTAGACGATGTTAATTTAAAGGATGATGAGTTTTTAGTATTTGAGGCTTTGCAACATCAGCCTGTATTAAGGGTGCAAGAAATAAGTGCTATACTAGATAAAAAAAATATACTACCAGTATTAAATAGGTTGCTTAATAAAAATATTATTTCTTTAAAAGAGGAGGTTTATGAGCGGTATAAGCCTAAAATGGAAAGATATGTACAATTAGGAAAAGCATATCAATCAGAAGAAAAGTTAAAAGACTTATTAGATATTTTAAATAGAGCTCCAAAACAACGAAAAGTAATTTTGTCGCTTTTTCAATTACAGGCGGTAACTAAAGAATCTGTAAAAGTATCTGTTTTAATAAAAGAAAGCGAAAGTTCTAGTGCAGTTATAAAAACATTAATTGATAAGAATGTTTTAGAAGAAAAATTGATAAGAACAGATAGAGTTATCTATAGTAATGACAAAGAAAAGACTGCTGTAAAACCGCTTAATTCTTATCAGGAAGAAGCGTTTAATGCCATAAAAGAAAACTTTAAAGAGAATAAAACAACATTATTGCATGGAGTTACATCCTCAGGAAAAACAGAGGTATATGTAAAGCTAATAGCAGATATTATAAAAACAGGAAAGCAGGCATTGTACTTACTTCCAGAAATAGCATTAACAACACAATTAATTGTACGATTACAAAATTATTTTGGAGAACAAGTAGCGGTATACCATTCAAAATATAGTATTCAGGAACGAGTAGAGGTTTGGAATAATGTACTTACTAATAAATCAAAAGCGCAAATTATTATAGGAGCACGATCTTCTTTATTTCTGCCATTTTCTAATTTAGGGCTAATTATAGTAGATGAAGAGCACGAGAGTTCTTTTAAGCAGTATGATCCCGCACCAAGATACCACGCAAGAGATGCTGCTATTGTTTTAGCTAATCTTCATAAAAGTAATATTCTTTTAGGTTCGGCAACACCAAGTGTAGAGAGTTTTTATAATGTTAAAATAGGAAAGTATGGGTATGCTAGTATTAAAAGAAGGTACGGAAATGTTTTAATGCCAACGATTGAGTTGGTAGATATAAAAGAACAACATCGTAAAAAGAGAATGCAAGGACATTTTTCTGAACGTTTGTTAGAAGAAATTAATGAAGCATTAAGTATTGGAGAACAAGTTATTTTATTTCAAAACAGGAGAGGGTATGCTCCTATTGTGGAGTGTACTACTTGTGGGCATGTAACACAATGCCCTAATTGCGACGTAAGTTTAACCTATCACGAACATAGAAAACAATTAAGGTGTCATTATTGTAGCTATCAGATGGCAATACAGCAAAGTTGTTTGGCTTGTGGTAATGCTACATTAGACACTAAAGGCTTTGGAACAGAACAAATAGAAAAAGAATTAAATGAATTATTTCCTGAGAATAATATAGGTCGTATGGATTTAGATACAACACGAGGGAAATATGGTTATGAAAAATTAATAAATGCTTTTGAAAAACAAGAATTAGATATTTTGGTGGGAACGCAAATGCTAACTAAAGGTTTAGATTTTAGGAATGTAAGTTTAGTAGGAGTAATGAATGCAGATACATTACTAAACTTTCCAGATTTTAGAGCGCATGAAAAAACTTTTCAGCTTTTAACGCAAGTAGCAGGTAGAGCAGGTAGAACTAGTAAAAGGGGAAAAGTATTAATACAGAGTTTTAATCCGTATCATCAAATTTTAAAACAAGTATCTATCGGTGATTTTGCCACTATGTTTAAAGAACAAATTTATGATCGTGAACAATATAAGTATCCGCCAGCCAATAGAATTGTTAAAATAACCTTTAAACATAAAGATTATAATAAAATAAACGAAGCGTCTTTTTGGTTTGCTAAATCGTTAAAAAATGTATTTGGAGAAAATGTATTAGGACCAGAGCAACCTCCAGTGGCAAGAGTTCGTAATCAGTATATTCGTAATATAATTATAAAGATTCCAAAGCAGCAGCATCTTCTTAAAACTAAAAATAGTATTAAAAGAATAGAAAAATCTTTTAATACTATTTCTCACTACAAAGGAGTGCGTGTAATCTACAATGTAGATTATATATAATTTTGTTTAATTATACGTTGCTAAGAGCTTCAGCTAATTCGGCTTTTTTATTTCTGCTTAATGGTATTTGTCTCCCACTTACTTCAACATTTTTACTATTGAATTTTTCTACCTTTTCTAGGTTTACAATATAAGATTTATGAATTCTTAAAAATTTATCTTCTGGCAATTCTTTTTCAAAAGATTTCATGGTAGATAATATAACGATATTAGCTTCATCTGTAACTAATTTTATATAGTCACCAAGAGCTTCAATCCATTTAATATCATTAAGGATAACTTTTCTCTTTTTAAGATTACTTTTTACGAAAATATGTTCTTCGTCCTCGTTGACTCTATGTGCTTGTTCATATTTACTAACCGCTCTCTTTACAGATGCATCAAAACGAGACATTGTAATAGGCTTGTGTAAATAATCGGTAACATCGTAATCAAATGCTTTTAAAGCATAATCAGGCTTTCCTGTTATTAATATTACTTGTGGAGGGTTTTCTAAAGACTCTAGTAAATCAAATCCATTAATAATGGGCATCTCAACATCTAAGAAGATTATGTCTACTTCGTTGTTTTTTATACCATTCTTAGCTTCAATGGCATTGCTGTACTCAGCAATTAAAGCTAAATTAGGATGATTGTTCACCAACTTAGCAACGGCCATACGCTGCATAGATGAATCGTCTACAATAATACTTCTTAGTTTCATAAAAGGTTTAGATTTGTGGGGTTAAATCATAGTGCAAATTACCGAAAAAACCCGATTAAGTGCAACAAAAGATGTAAACATGGCATAATCTGTTGTGTAATTGGCATTTTGCATGATTTAGATGTTAGGTTAATGTTTATTTGTTAATAACTTGTTATCTATATAACGAACATTTTCTTATTTTCTTGTAATTAGTCATAAATATTATTACTTTTGCGCACTTAAAAAATTTAATCATATGAATCATTACGAAACTGTTTTCATTTTGAATCCCGTTCTATCTGATACTCAGATAGAGGAAACAGTTAAGAAGTTTGAAGATTTCTTAATCAACAAAGGTGCCAAAATGGTCTCAAAAGAAAATTGGGGACTAAAAAAATTAGCATATCCTATTCAACACAAAAAAAGTGGTTTTTACCATTTGTTTGAATTTACTGTGGATGGACAAGCTATAACTCCTTATGAGTTAGAGTTTAGAAGAGACGAGCGTATTATGCGTTTCTTAACTGTAAAGTTAGATAAGCACGCTATCTCATGGGCAGAAAGAAGAAGAACAAAATTAAAAACTAAAGCTTAAGGATTATGTCATCTATAGAACAACAAGCAAAAGGTAAAAAAGATGGAGAAATTAGATATTTAACTCCATTAAACATAGATACCAACAAGCAAAAGAAATATTGTAGATTTAAAAAATCTGGAATTAAATATGTAGATTATAAGGATCCAGATTTCTTATTAAAACTTGTGAATGAGCAAGGTAAATTACTTCCAAGAAGATTAACAGGAACTTCTTTAAAGTATCAAAGAAAAGTAGCTACGGCTGTTAAAAGAGCTCGTCATTTGGCTTTAATGCCATATGTTGCTGATTTATTAAAATAAAAAGAAGCTGATTTATGGAACTTATATTAAAACAAGACGTACAGAACTTAGGATTTAAAGATGATATCGTAAACGTAAAAAATGGTTACGGAAGAAACTTTCTTATTCCTACAGGAGTAGCTCAATTAGCTACACCATCAGCTAAAAAAGTATTAGCAGAAAATTTAAAGCAAAAGGCACATAAAGAAAAGAAAGTAGTAGAAGAAGCTACTAAAGTTGCTGATGCTATAAAACAATTAGAGATAAAGATAAAAGCAAAATCTGGTGCTGCAAATAAATTATTTGGATCTGTTACTAATATAGATGTGGCAGAAGCTCTAGAAAAAGCAGGACAATCTGTTGAGAAAAAGTATATTACTATTCAAGGTGGTTCTATCAAAAGAGTTGGAGCTTACAATGCTAAAGTAAGATTACACAGAGATGTAATAATTGATTTTCCTTTTGAAGTAATTGCAGAAAAATAAGTTAACAAATAGTTAATAAATTACAAAAGACCGCACTATTGCGGTCTTTTTTTTGCCTTATTTTTACATAGGACTAATATATTATTAACTTAAAACTAATTAAAACAGATGAAAAAACAATTTTTATTTGCTTTGGGCTTTATACTTTTTGGCGGAGTATTAATGGCACAAGTAACAACTTCAAACATTAGGGGTAAGGTGATAGATGATCAAAATTTGCCCTTGTTGGGAGCAAATATTCTTGCTATTCATACACCAACGGGAACAAAATATGGAGCTATAACAAATGAAGACGGAAGATATAATCTTTTGAATTTAAGAGTTGGCGGACCTTATGAAGTAACGATTTCTTATATAGGTTTTAAGTCGCAGTCTAAAAGTAATATATTCTTGAGTTTAGGTAAAACGCAAAATATAGATATAAAGCTTGCTGCGGATAGTGAAGTTCTAGATGAAATTGTTGTAGTCTCAGATAGGGGAACAGGAACTTTTGGTAGTGATCGTACAGGAGCAGAAACAAGTGTAGGTAGAAGAGAACTTACAAGATTGCCAACAATATCACGTTCAGCGCAAGATTTTACAAGATTAGAGCCAACCGCTAGTGGTAATTCTTTTGGCGGACGTAATGATCAGTTTAATAATTTTTCTTTAGACGGAGCAATTTTCAATAATCCATTTGGTTTAGACTCACCTACACCAGGAGGGCAAACAGGGGCGCAACCTATTTCTTTAGATGCAATAGAACAAATACAAGTATCTACAGCTCCTTATGATGTTACACAATCAGGTTTTACAGGAGCGTCTGTAAATGCAGTAACAAAAAGTGGAACAAATGAGTTTCATGGAACAGTATATGGTTTTAGTAGAAATGAGAGTTTAACAGGAGGGAAAATAAAAGGAGAAGATGTTACAAAACCTAAACTAAATCAAAGTCAATATGGTATTAGTATTGGAGGGCCTATAATAAAGAATAAGTTGTTTTTCTTCGCCAATTTCGAAAGAGATGAAAGAGACGATTTAGGTACTAACGGTTGGGTACCAAATACTGGCTCTGGAGCTATAAATGAATCTAGAGTTTTAGAAACTGATTTGCAAGCTGTACAATCTGCATTAGCTAGCTTGGGATATGATACAGGTGCATACCAAGGATTTACACATGCTTCTGAATCTACTAAAGGTATTTTTAAATTAGATTGGAATATTAATGATAATAATAGGTTGGCACTTATTTATAATTTTTTAAATTCTTCAAAAGAAAAGCCAGCGCACCCAACAGCAATTACGCAAAGAGGGCCAAGTTTTACAACATTACAATTTCAGAATTCTGGTTATGAAATAAATAATAATTTGCAATCTTTTCAGTTAGAGTTAAACTCTACACTGTCAGATGAAGCTACAAATAAATTACAGGTTGGATATACTCATTTTGATGATTTTAGAAATCCGTTTTCTACACCAGCACCATCTATTAATATAACTAAGGATAATGTTAATTATATTATTGCAGGTCATGAGCCTTTTTCTGTACACAATCGTTTAGATCAAAAAGTATTTCAGTTAACCAACAATTTAAACTTCTTTAAAGGAAATCATACCTATACAGTTGGTCTTGCTTTTGAGAAATTTCAGTTCGATAACTCATTTAATTTAACCTCGTATGGATTTGACCTTTTTGGAAGTGTTGATATTGCAGATTTTGATGCTAATAATTATGCAGATGCTTTTACAAATGCGCAAGCTACTTTTAATGCAAATAACCAAGTAGAAGATGGTACACCTGGTGCTTGGTCTTTAGCAGAAACAAATGTAGGTCAGTTATCATTTTATGTGCAAGATGAATGGAGCGTTAATGATGATTTTAAATTAACATACGGAATTCGTTTCGATAAACCTTTATATTTTGATACTAAAGATAAGATACGTGAAAATATAGAGCGTAAAGGTACTTACCAGCCAGATAACATATATGTTAACCCAAATACAGGAGAGAGCACAACAATAGATTCTGAATTATTACCAAATAATGATTGGTTAGTGTCTCCAAGAGTAGGTTTTAATTGGGATGTAAATGGGCAAAGTAAAACACAATTAAGAGGAGGTACGGGAGTATTTACAGGAAAGCTTCCTTTTGTATGGTTAGGAAACCAAGTGCAAGGAGTAGACTTTTTCTTTTACCAAGCTGTAGATCCAGATTTTAAATGGCCACAAGTATGGCGTACAAATTTAGGAGTAGATCACCGTTTTGAAAATGGAATTATTTTAACAGCAGATGTATCTTATACCAAAGATTTAAATGCAGCGCATGTACAAAACTGGGCTTTAGATACACCATCGGCAACATTAAATGCGCCAGGCGATAATAGGCCTGTGTATACAGCAGCAGATAGAGCTACTAATGCCTTTGGAGAGCCAACAAGTGCATATGTATTTACAAATTCTGATAAAGGTAGAATATGGAATACTTCTTTAAAATTGCAAAAAACATTTAAAGGAGGTTTATATACTAGTTTTGCATATAGTTATTTAAATGCAAAAGATGTAAACTCTATTGAAGCAGAAATTACAGGAGATGCTTTTGATTTTAATCCTAACTTAGGGAATGCAAATAACGATGTGTTAGCCTTTTCTAAATACGGAGATACACATCGTTTTATAGGTGTAGGCTCTAAGCAATTTAAGTATGGTGGCGATAAATGGGCTACTACAATTTCTACATTTTTCGAATATGCAAAAGGAGGTAGATTTAACTACACTTATGCAGGTAATATTAATGGTGATACTTCTTTTCAGAATAACGATTTATTATATATTCCTACGAGTTCAGAAGTTCAGCAAATGCAATTTGTAGATGCTGGTGACGCAGCAGCTTTTGAGACTTATATTGAGCAAGATGATTATTTAAGTGCTAATAGAGGAAGTTATATGGAACGTTATGGAGCATTAGCACCATGGAGAGGGAAATGGGATTTAAAGATATTACAAGACTATAACTTTAAAGTAGCAGGAGATAAAACACATACGATACAATTTAGTATAGATGTTTTAAATGTAGGGAACTTAATTAATTCAGATTGGGGAGTTATAGAAGTGCCAAACAATGTAAATCCATTATCTGTTAGTGTAGATCCAACTACAAATATACCAACCTATAATTTTGATGAAACAGTAACCGATACCTTTGGTTTTGATACTAGTTTATTGTCTAGATGGCAGGCACAGTTTGGTTTACGTTATATATTTTAAAAGGATTTTAATATTTAAGGTTCAAAAGGCTGCACATTTGGTGTAGCCTTTTTATTTTTGCAACTTATGAAGTATACAAGATTAACCAAGCAGCAATTAGAAGAATTGCATGTAGAGTTTATAAATTTCCTTTCAACACAATCTATAACAGGTAACGAATGGGAAACTATTAAAAGAGATAAGCCACAAGTAGCAGAAGAAGAAATAGATATTTTTAGCGATCTGGTTTGGGAAGGTGTATTATCTAAAGTTAATTATTTAGAAAATATATCGGCGCAGAACATGCATTTATTTCATTTAACAGATAAGGAAATGAAGTTGATATCTGTAAAAGTAATGAACCCAGATTTGGATTTAACAACTCCAGAAGGTTTCGATTGGTTTAAGAAAAATTGGCAAGGCGACTTTGTAGAATACCTTACGGCATCAAAAGCATATACAGAAGATAAAAATTTAGATAAGTTTAATTTAATTAAACAAGGAGCTGTTATTACTAAAGGAGATTTGTACAAATGGTTCGATAAAATTATAGCAACACCAGAATCTTAAGTTTTAACTAACTAGCATAATATTTTAAATTAAAGAATGGCACAAAAACCAACTATACCAAAAGGGACAAGAGATTTTTCTCCTTCTGAAGTTATTAAAAGGAATTACATTTTTGATATTGTAAAAAAGCATTTTAAAACTTTTGGTTTTCAACCTATAGAAACACCATCATTTGAAAACTTAAGTACCTTAATGGGTAAATATGGGGAAGAAGGTGATCGCTTAATTTTTAAGATTTTAAACTCTGGAGATTTTATTAGTAAGGTCGATGACGTAACCTATAGTTCTAAAAAATCGAGTTCGTTAACTCCTAAAATTTCTGAAAAGGCATTGCGTTACGACCTTACGGTACCATTTGCTCGTTATGTAGTAATGCATCAGAATGAGATAGATTTTCCTTTTAAGAGATATCAAATACAACCGGTATGGAGGGCAGATAGACCACAAAAAGGACGCTTTCGTGAGTTTTTTCAATGTGATGCAGATGTAGTAGGTTCAAACTCTTTATTGCAAGAGGTAGAATTAGTACAATTGTATGATGCTGTTTTTACTGAATTAAAGTTAGAAGGAGTAACTATTAAGCTAAATAATAGAAAAATACTAGCAGGAATAGCAGAAGTTATAGGTGCAAAGCAACATCTTATAAACTTTACAGTAGCTTTAGATAAGTTAGATAAAATAGGAGAAGAAGGGGTAAAGAAAGAAATGCTTGCAAAAGGGATTTCTGAACAGTCAATAGAAAAAGCTGCACCTTTATTTTCTTTACAAGGCAGTAATATAGAACAACTAGCTATATTAGAGCAACTTTTAGCTTCTTCGGAAGAAGGTCTTAAAGGGGTACAAGAGCTTAAGTTTATAATAGAAACAATAGATGAATTAGGTTTGGAATCAGCAAATCTAGCAATAGATGTAACATTAGCTCGTGGTCTTAATTATTATACAGGAGCTATTTTTGAAGTAGCTGCTCCGGAAAATGTAAAAATGGGCTCTATAGGAGGCGGTGGACGCTACGATGATCTTACAGGAATTTTTGGATTAAAAAATGTAAGTGGCGTTGGTATTTCTTTTGGTTTAGATCGTATTTATTTGGTTTTAGAAGAATTAGGTTTGTTTCCAGAAGCTATAGACCAGTCTTTACAAGTATTATGTGTTAATTTTGGAGAGAAAGAAGTCTTAGTAGCTTTAAAATTAGTAAGTCAGCTTCGTAAGTTGGGAGTTAAGGCAGATGTATATCCAAGTAGTGCTAAAATGCAAAAACAAATGAAATATGCTAATAACAGGCAAGTACCTTTTGTAATATTAATAGGAGACCAGGAATTAGCCAATGAATCTTTTGTTGTTAAAAATATGGAAGAAGGAAGCCAAAAAACATATAAAATTTCTGATTTAAATAGCTTTATTCAGGATTTATAATAGTTTTCTACTAATGGCCTCTATTATAGTTTTGTAGTATTCTCTGGAATGCGGAACATATTTTTTAGCAGTTACAATATCATCTAACTGCTTTTGTAAAACAGAAAGCGGAGTAAGCCTTAGTGCTTCTACTTCGCTTTTTTGTTTTACTAGTTCGTTTAATGAAACCTTTAGCTCACAAATAAAAGTATGATGAAACTCGTAATCTAGTAAGCTATTTGTATGTTTATGCATCGATTTAAAAACACCTATTTTTTGTAGCTCATTTTTAGATATTACAATTCCTATTTCTTCTTCGATCTCTCGCAAGGCAGATAATTCAATAGATTCACCAGCGCCAATGTGGCCAGCTACAGAAACATCCCATAGTGATGGGAATATAGCCTTGTTTTTTCCTCGTTGTTGTAATAAAATTTCTTTGTTTTTAGTGTAAAACCAAATATGAGTAGTTGGGTGAAACAAGCCTTTGGCATGTGCTTCAGATTTCATAGCTGTTTTTCCTATATAATCTCCATTACTATCTAATATATCTAATAGTTCATCCAAAGTAAAAAGTATTGTTATGCTTTTATTTGTAGCAAATCTTTAATGCTTAAATCCTTTTTCTTATTTAATCTATTTATAATTTTTTGGAAAGCTATAGCGGTAATAAAAGCATCTCCAGATGCAGTATGTCTATCGCTTTTAGGTATTTTTAACTCATCACACAAATCATCTAAAGTATAGTGTTTGTCAACATAATTAATGTGGTGTTTAGAGGCTTTAAAAAGAATACCCGTATCTAGTATCTTGTTTTGTATTTCTCCTAGGCCATTTCTAGTTAGCGCTTCGTTAATGATTCCTAAATCAAAAAAGGCATGGTGTGCTACTAAAATATCATTTTGTATATATTCAAGAAATAATTTTAAAGCATCTAATTCTTCAATTTTTTTTATGCCACTTTTTCTTATGCCGTGTATCTTTACGGTATCTTTTTTAAAAAGATTTTGTTGTATGTATACCTCAAAACTATCGGCAATATTAATACTATTGGCTATAGAGCTAATAGCTCCAATAGATAAAATACGGTCAAAATTTATTTTTAAACCAGTAGTTTCTGTATCTAGAAATATAAAACGAGTTTCGTTTAAAGGAGTAGTTATTTCATTTTTAAATAAAGACAAATGTTTATTCCAAAAGTCGGGAAGCTGTTTTTGCTTTTTTTTAAAGAAAGAGAGCATAATTAAGAGAAATTAGATAGGTTAAATCGTAAAGCCAATGTTTCTTGTATTTCTTTAATAGGCTTAAAAGCTTTCTTTAATTTTAGTTTGTCTTCTTTTGTTAAAGACTTTAACTCTATATACCTACCCGAATCGTTATGAAAAACACCTTGTTTTGTTCTAAATTTAATAAGTATTTTAAATGCGGCTGCACACGATAAATACAAATCTTTATTTTGTGGTTCTAAAACTGCTAATTTTTCATATCTGAGAGAGGTATTATTAATGTCTACAAATTTGTTATATAAAGATAAAACACGTGCAGCATCAATTAAAGGCATCATAGCTCTAATTTTAATATCAAAAAAGTCTTTGTTTTCTCCATTTTGTTCTACTAAAAATTGTCTAAAAAAACCAAGAGGAGATGGTTTACTTAAAGCTTCTTTTGCTAAAAATTTATATAAAGTGCTATTTGTAGATAAAGCTTCGTGTATTGTTTTTGATAATTCGGTTGTATATGTTTTTTCTCCATAGATAAAGTTGAAGTCAAAAAATATTGAAGACAATAATATAGCTTCTTCAGTAGGGTTTAAAACCCATTGTTTAAATTGATTTTTCCATTCAGCTAAAGAAAGACACCATTTAGGGTTACTACCCATCATATCAGCAGGACAATATTCAAATCCAATTTTATGTAAATTTTTGGTAATAATTGCAGCTAATTTTAAAAAGTATGCTTTCGTTTCTTCATATTTTTCTGGAGGAACGTTTTCAAAAATTAAGCCATTATCTTGGTCAGTAGGGAGTAGTTGTTCATGTCTTCCTTGACTACCAAGCGCTATCCAAGTAAATTTTACAGGAGGTTTTTTTTTGAGTTTTTTTTGAGCTAATTCAATAGCTCTAATCGTAAG
>CALHVB010000010.1 GCA_938039345.1 uncultured Sediminicola sp. | reverse complement strand
AATCAGATGCGCTATTCAGTTGCGCCACGAGGCCTTTTTGTAAACCTATTAAAAAATGATGATTTTTCTATAGGCGGGTGCAAATATAGGATATTTTAATTGGTAAGCAAAGAAGTTTTGTGGTTTTTGTAATAACTAATCTAATAAAAAGCCCAGAAATATAGAACATACTTCTGGGAGTTTTTATAGTGTATTGAGGTTTAATTATTTAGGTGTTTTTATTTAGTTTTTTTATACATCATTTTCTTTGCAAGATCAGCACCAATTAATGACTCTAGCAAATTATTATTGTTCGTCTGTTTGTCTCCTCCCTGGATATAAATTTCAGGAAGTCTTAGGTCTTTTAGTTGCGAAGCAACGTTAACAGAGATTTTGTAATCCCATTCAGCACGCTCTTGAGGTGTAAGCCCAGCGGTAACTAGTTTAGCATTTTCGTAAGATTGTGCATCTGCCATGGTCTTTTGTGTTTTTGCTTTAAATTGTGCTACCTCATAATTTTTGCGCTCTTCAATAAGATTGTACTCTGCAACTTTAGCTTTGGTTTCTGCTTCGATAGTTTTCTGAATTTGTTCCTTTTCTAACCGAGCACGCTCCTTAGCTTTTTCAGCTTCACCTTTTGCAGTCTCTTTTTGAGCCCTGTAAAATTCGCGTTCTGCCTGTTGTTTTTCCAATTGTGTTTGTGCAACTTCCTCTTTTTGTAACTGTAATCGTTTATCAAAAGTTTCTTCCCAGTCAATTTCAGTAACTACTGCTTGTACAACAGTTAATCCGTAAGATATCATAGAGTTTCCTTTTTCGCGAACAGGTTCTCCATTAACATATTTAATTCTAAAACGTTTTTGCTTAGATTCTTTATTTACAATGGTTCTAACAACACTACTGTCTCCAATAATTTCCTTTTGCTCGTTCATTATATACTCTTCAAGAACATACATGCCATTTTCTAATTGATCTTTAAAGTAGCGGTCAAAATCAGAAGCTTGTCCAGAAATATAATCTTGAGCATCCATTAATTTACAAGTGTTTTTAATAGATTGGTCTATGTTGGGTATAATTCTAGATCTAATTAAGTTTTTTTCTGTTTTATTACGATCTGCTACCGATAAAAATTGGTTCTCATCAGAAGTGTTAATACTAATAACTACAGAAGTAGCAATTCTAGCCTTTACGGCATCGCTAAATGCCCAATATTTAGCCATGTCTACGTTAGCATATTTACTTTGCTCTCCAAGTTCTCCTTCGTTATTTGGTATTACATACTTAATAGGTAATTCAAATTGTATAGGAATTAATCTACCCCACATTTTTGTCTGTATTCCTTGTTGAAATACTCCTTTCTGGCTTCCCCAGGGGTATTGTACAGCGTAGGCAGTACCAGGTTCAGCGTAGAAAAATACTCCAGATATAACACTTAATACGCATCCTACTAACAGTATTTGCAGGTTTGTTTTGGTGTTAGACCAGGTTAAAAATTTAGACTCTTTAAAAAAGGGCTTAATAATAAATAGTGAGATTCCGACAAGAATCATAAATATTCCAATAAATGTAAACATAAGATTGTTGGTTTTAAAAGTTGATAATGATTGTTGATGAATGGTTTAATTTTTTGGTATTGTATTTACATAATAATAGGTTTAATAGTTATACTATTTAATGCTTTATTAAATAGCTTTTCTTCAATATATGTAAGGCTTTTTATATAGAAAAATATTTAGAATAAAAAGGATTAAATTGAATATAGACATCAATTTTATAAACATATATTGTTTTAAAGTGAAAGTTAGTTATCTTAAAATAAGTTTTAATATGTAGTTAAATTGGTGTTTTTGTTGTGAAATTGAAACAATTGAAGGCGGTATTTTGTTACTAAAAAAGAAACGTAGAGGGGTTTAATTATTTTAATGCTCTTTTTTTGCAGTCTCATTAATTAAAGCCTTTCTATAGGTGCTAAATAAGAAGGGGAGTTATTGCAGCTTTTTTATCATTTTTTCGCTAATTTGCATCTATGAATTTAAACGACTACATAAGAGATATACAAGACTTTCCTAAAGAAGGAATTGTTTTTAAGGATATAACGCCTCTTTTAAAAAATGCAGAAGCTTTAAAGTATACAACCGAAGCTTTGTTTAATTTAATAGATACTAAAGAAATAGATAAAGTTGTAGGGATGGAAAGTAGGGGGTTTATATTTGCACCACTATTAGCTTCTAAATTAAATGCTGGTTTTGTACCTGTACGCAAACCAGGAAAATTACCCGCAGATACGATACAAGAAACATATGCATTAGAATATGGTACAGATGTTTTGGAAATACATACAGATAGTATAAAAAAAGGTGATAAAGTTTTAATTCATGATGATGTTTTAGCAACAGGAGGAACAGCAAGTGCTGTTTGTAAGCTTATAGAAACATTAGGAGGAGAAATAGTACAATGTAACTTTTTACTAGAACTAGATTTTCTTAACGGAAAAGATAAATTAGAAAAATATAAGGTTAAATCTTTATTACATTATTAATCTAATGCATTTGTTGTAACGTAATAACGCCAACCAATAATAGCCATTTGTAATTTAGTGGCTTTAGAAAGGTCTATTTGTTTTTTTGTAAAAGAAGGAAGTATAACTTTATTGAGTTTTGCTAAAAAACGGAAAATACTTTTTTTCATTGTTAAACTATTTATACAAATATAACGAGTCTTTTTATTATATGTAGAAAGC
The DNA here is from genome assembly GCA_938039345.1 of uncultured Sediminicola sp. The sequence continues at coordinate 6,356 of CALHVB010000010.1, read as the reverse complement.
TTAAGATGGCCATTGGCAATCTTAAGCTTTTATATAGGCCTATATGATTCTACTTTATACTATCGCAGTAATTAGGGATAGTATTAAAAATAATAAAATTTTAGCAAGTGTAATCATAGTTTGTGTTTTTAAGGTTCGTAAATTGTTGTTGTATAATCGATTATTCAATCAATATATAAAATTGTTTTTCTTACTTCCTAACGTTTTTAGTTAAATCTATACAAGTGAATACAGTATTGTAAGTATATAAATGTAAAACGTTTTAATATTTTTATTTAATCCTTTGTTTTAGTTGTTTATTGTAGTTTTTAAGTGTTTTAAATGTTCTAATTTGTAACTATTTAAGGCTATTTTTTGTCTTGCTTTTAATTTCCAAGGGGCTCTTCATTGTAAAAATATTCTTTTTTCTTATTTTCATCTTTTTCTTTCAAAAAATTAACTGATAATTAACTTTAAAAATGATACTCAAAAAAGGTTTATTCTATTGTTCTATATTTGCCAAAAAAAATATATGGGATTAGATATATTATTTATTGTTTTGGGTTTGGTTCTTTTAATATTTGGTGGAGATTGGCTTTTAAAAGCAGCTGTAGATTTATCACTTAGGTTAAATATATCTAAAGTAGTTATTGGTATGACGGTGGTTTCTTTTGCAACATCGGCACCAGAGCTTATAGTAAGTATAAATGCAGCATTAGATGGTTTTCCAGATTTAGCCTTAGGTAATGTCGTAGGTTCTAATATTGCTAATTTAGGATTGGTATTAGGGATAACAGTAATTTTAGGAGCCATAGATGTAGAGAAGACTTTTTATAAGACAGATTGGCCAGTTATGATGATTGCATCTGTATTATTTTTTGTGTTTATTTATTTTGATGGAGAAATACAACGTTATGAAGGCGGTTTAATGGTAGCTTTCTTAATAGTGTTTTTAATATATTTATTGCGCTCACAAAAATTAAAAACTGAAGAAATAAATGAGGTAGGTAATGAAGAATTACTGCCAACATATAAAGTTGCTTTATTTTTAATTTTTGGAGGTGTTGCTTTGTGGGGAGGCTCAGAATTACTTATTAAAGGAGCTGTAGGTATGGCAACTTATTTTAATGTAAGTGAACGTATAATAGCGGTAACCGTTATTTCTATAGGTACAAGTATACCCGAGTTGGCGGCATCTATAATTGCTATAATGAAGAAAGAAAAAGCAATTTCTTTAGGTAATTTAATAGGGTCTAATATTTTTAATATACTGGCAGTTTTAGGAATAACATCAATTATTCATCCAATTAAAGCAATGGACAAAGGCTTGTTAAGCAATGATATTTTTTGGATGTTAGGTATTTCTTTCTTGGTACTACCTTTAGTTTTATTGCCAAGAAAAATGAAATTAAGCAAACTAGAAGGAGTCTTGTTATTAGGAGGGTATATTACTTTTGTGTACTTAACTATTGCGTAATTTATAGTTACGTAGTGTTTAATATGCTAAGATTTTAGTGCTATTTTCTTGTGAAAAGATAAATTTTAGGCATAGAGAATTACAATCAAGAATTATTTATTTAAGTCGTTTTTTAGCGCATAGCGATGCTTAATTATAGCTAGCAAAAGTTTATGCAAAAGAGTAGAATAAGTAATGACTAATATAATATCATAAATAAAAAATCGCCTTTGAATGCATTCAAAGGCGATTTTTATATAACAACAATTATTATAACTTAAACCTTTGCAGATTTAACAGTTTTTATAATTCTTCCTGCAATTTTGTATGGGTCACCGTTAGAAGCTGGTCTTCTATCTTCTAACCAACCTTTCCAACCTTTTTCCACAGTAATAATAGGAATACGGATTGAAGCACCTCTATCAGATATACCAAAAGAGAATTCGTTGATAGATTGTGTTTCGTGCTCACCAGTTAAACGTTGGTCGTTATATGCACCGTAAACTTCAATGTGCTCTTTAACAACTGGTCTAAATGCTTCACATATTTTCTCGTAAGTTTCTTTAGAACCACATGTTCTTAAAATTTCGTTAGAGAAGTTAGCGTGCATACCAGAACCATTCCAATCTGTAGCACCTAATGGTTTTGGATGCCAGTTAATGCAAAGTCCGTAATCTTCAACTAAACGCTCTAATAAGTAACGTGCAATCCAGATTTCGTCTCCAGCTAGTTTAGCTCCTTTAGCAAATAATTGGAATTCCCATTGTCCTGCAGCAACTTCAGCATTAATTCCTTCAAAATTAAGACCAGTATCAATACATAAATCAGCATGTTTTTCAACAATCTCTCTTCCGAAAGCATTTTTACCACCTACAGAACAGTAGAACTGTCCTTGAGGAGTTTGGTCTCTTGGGAAACCTAATGGTAAGTTAGTTTCTGGATCCCATAAGAAGTATTCTTGCTCAAAACCAAACCAGAAATCATTATCATCATCGTCAATAGTAGCTCTTCCGTTAGAAACGTGTGGAGTACCATCAGCATTTAAAACCTCAGTCATAACTAAGTAACCATCTCTACGTGCTGGATCTGGGTAAATAGCAACAGGCTTTAAAAGACAGTCAGAAGAACCACCTTCAGCTTGTCTTGTAGAACTTCCGTCAAAAGACCAGTTTCCTATCTCTTCTAAAGTTCCTTTAAAATCTTCGTGCTCTTCTACTTTAGTTTTACTTCTTAGGTTCGCAGTTGGCTCATAACCATCCAGCCAAATGTATTCTAATTTAATCTTGCTCATAATATTGGTAGTTAATTTTAATTTTTTAAGACAAGCAAAAATATGTTTTTTAGAGTATTTACCATAATTTTTATAGGGGTAAATGATTAAAAATCAGTTATAAATTTATTTACCCTAGTTTTTTTGAGGGTTATTTAAAAGAAATTAAGTTTTTTACGTTTATATTATTAAATCATTAATTTTGTAAACTACCAAAAGGAGAAAATTATGTCCAAAATGCGATTTGATGCTATTACGGAAAGTCATAAACGTAGTTTAATAAGCATAGAAGAGAAAGGAAGGCGTTCAGAAATATTCGGAATTAATGTTTTTAATGAAGAAAGAATGCTTCAGTATCTTACCAAAGATGCTTATGATCATGTAAAAACTGCCATATTTACTGGGGGTAAAATTGATAGAAAAATAGCGGATCAGGTGGCAGAAGCAATGAAAGCTTGGGCTATTTCTTTAGGGACTACACATTACACACATTGGTTTCAGCCTTTAACAGGTTCTACAGCAGAAAAACATGATGCTTTTTTTGATTTATTACCAAATGGCAAGGCCTTAGAGAAGTTTGGAGGCGGGCAATTAGTACAGCAAGAACCAGATGCTTCTAGTTTTCCTAGTGGTGGTATTCGTAATACTTTTGAAGCCAGAGGTTACACAGCTTGGGACCCAAGTTCTCCAGCATTTATATATGGAACAACTTTATGTATACCTACTGTTTTTGTGGCGTATACAGGAGAGGCATTAGATAATAAAGCGCCGCTTTTAAGAGCATTACATGCAGTAGATGAGGCCGCTACAGCCGTAGCTAAATATTTTGATAAAAATGTGTCTAAAGTACATGCTACCTTAGGATGGGAACAAGAATATTTTTTGGTAGATAAAGCATTAGCATATTCGCGACCAGATATAATAATGACAGGCCGTACTATGGTTGGGCATATTCCTGCCAAAGGCCAACAGTTAGATGATCATTACTTTGGAGTAATACCCAATCGTGTATTAAGTTTTATGAGCGATTTGGAGAAGGAATGTATTAAAATAGGGATTCCTGTAAAAACCAGACATAACGAGGTGGCTCCAAATCAGTTTGAACTAGCTCCGGTTTTTGAAGAAGCAAATTTAGCAGTAGATCATAATCTTTTGCTCATGGATGTAATGGAGAAGATTGCAGACAAGCATTATTTTAAAGTGCTTTTTCATGAAAAACCATTTGCCGGTATTAATGGTTCAGGGAAACATAGTAACTGGTCTTTAGCCACAGATACGGGAGTAAATTTATTAAGTCCAGGTTCAACACCCATGAAGAACCTTCAATTTTTAACCTTTTTTGTAAATACGATAAAAGCGGTAGATACCTATCAAGAATTATTGCGTTCGTCTACGGCATCGGCAAGTAATGACCATAGGTTAGGAGCAAGTGAGGCGCCACCAGCAATAATGTCTGTTTTTATAGGAGATCAGTTAAGTGCTGTTTTAGATGAGCTAGAAGGTGTTTCGCAAGGAAAATTATCACCAAAAGAAAAAACAGATTTAAAATTAAATGTAGTTGGTAAAATACCAGAAATATTATTAGATAATACGGATAGGAATAGAACATCTCCTTTTGCCTTTACCGGAAATAAGTTCGAAATGCGTGGTGTGGGGTCTAAAACTAACTGTGCCAAACCAATGACAATTTTAAATACCATAGTTGCAAAACAACTTAAAGATTTTAAGAAGGAAGTTGATGTTTTAGTAGATAAAAAGAATTTAAAAAAGGATGAGGCTGTTTTTAATGTTTTAAGAGAGTATATAAAAACATCTAAAAGAATTCGTTTTGATGGTGATGGTTATAGTGAGGAGTGGGAGAAAGAAGCTCAAAGACGAAAATTAAGTAATAATAAAACAACGCCAGAAGCATTAAAAGTACTTACGTCTAAAGAAAGTTTAGCACTTTTTAAGACAATGAAGGTAATGAGCGAAGTAGAAATAAAGGCTCGTAAAGATGTAGAATTAGAAGATTATATTTTTAGAATACAAATAGAAGGTAGAGTTTTAGGGCAATTAATGTATAACCATATTATACCTACAGCTATAGAATACCAAAACAGGCTAATAAAAAATGTATTAGGTATTAAAGAAATATATGGGGCGGCTCATAAAACTATCACAGATGGTCAATTAGCCATTATAGAACAAATAGGAGAGCATATAAATGAAATAAAAAAGAAAACAGATTTAATGATAGAAGCTCGTAAAAGAGCCAATGTTTTAAAAAATACAGAGAAGAAAGCCTTTGCTTATTGCGATAATGTAAAACCGTTTTTTAACGATATACGTTACCGCTGCGATAAGTTAGAGTTGCTAGTAGATGATCAATTATGGCCATTAACAAAATATAGAGAATTATTATTTGTAAAATAAGAATAGAAATCTATTTTAAATTTAAAGCTCACATTTTGTGGGCTTTTTTTATGGATTCACTTATTTTTGCCTCAAACTAAATAAAATGAGTTCATCTAATAGCGAACGTTACAATCAAAGAGGAGTTTCTGCATCTAAAGAAGATGTGCATAATGCCATAAAAAATATAGATAAAGGCTTATTCCCTAAGGCATTCTGTAAAATTGTGCCAGATTATTTAACAAATGATGAGGACTATTGCTTGGTAATGCATGCAGATGGTGCAGGTACAAAATCGTCTTTAGCCTATATGTATTGGAAAGAAACAGGAGATATTTCTGTATGGAAAGGTATTGCGCAAGATGCTTTAATCATGAATATAGATGATTTAATTTGTGTAGGCGCTACAGATAATATTATGTTGTCTTCTACTATAGGGCGTAATAAAAACGTAATTCCCGGAGAAGTACTTTCGGCTATTATTAACGGATCAGAAGAAATTATTGCCGATTTAAAAAATCATGGAATTGTAATACATTCTACTGGTGGTGAAACGGCAGATGTAGGAGATTTAGTAAGAACTATTATTGTAGACTCTACAGTAACAGCAAGATTAAAAAGAAAAGACGTTATAGATAACGCTAATATAAAGCCTGGAGATGTAATTGTAGGCTTAGAATCTTTTGGACAAGCAAGCTATGAAACGGAGTATAATGGTGGAATGGGAAGTAACGGACTTACCTCTGCTAGACACGATGTTTTTTCAAAATATTTATCAGAAAAATATCCAGAAAGTTACGACCAAGCAGTACCAGAAGAATTAGTATATGCTGGGAATGTAAAATTAACAGATGAGGTAGATCAGTCTCCAATAGATGCTGGTAAATTAGTATTATCTCCAACAAGAACATATGCTCCTATTGTAAAAAAAGTGTTAGAAAAGTATAATTCTACAGATATACATGGGATGGTACATTGTAGCGGAGGAGCACAAACTAAAATTTTACATTTTGTAGATAATTTGCATATTGTAAAAGATAATTTGTTTCCAATACCACCTTTATTTAAATTAATACAAGAACAGTCGGGAACAGATTGGAAAGAAATGTACCAAGTGTTTAATTGTGGGCATAGGTTAGAGTTTTATGTAAATGAGGCCATAGCAGAAGATATTATAACTATAAGTAAAAGTTTTAATGTTGATGCTAAAATAGTAGGTAGGGTAGCAGAAAGTACTACAAAAAAACTAACCATTAA
>CALHVB010000009.1 GCA_938039345.1 uncultured Sediminicola sp. | reverse complement strand
GAATCTAAAAACTACACCTCTAAACAAGTCTTTTATACCTCTAAGGATGGTACTAAAATACCTATGATAATTACCCATAAAAAAGGGTTAAAACTAAATGGCAAAAACCCTACTATACTATATGGTTATGGAGGTTTTAATGTAAGCCTTACACCTTCTTTTAGTATTGGAAATGCTGTTTGGATGGAACAAGGTGGTATTTACGCCGTTCCTAACCTTCGTGGTGGTGGGGAATATGGAAAAAAATGGCATAATGCTGGTATTAAAACAAAAAAGCAGAATGTTTTTGATGATTTTATTGCTGCTGCAGAATATCTAATTAAAAACAATTATACCTCATCGGATTATTTAGCAATTCGTGGAGGTTCTAACGGAGGTTTGTTAGTTGGTGCTACTATGACACAACGACCAAATTTAATGAAAGTAGCTTTGCCTGCAGTTGGTGTTTTAGATATGCTACGTTACCATACATTTACAGCAGGCGCTGGTTGGGACTACGACTATGGTACAGCTGAAGAAAGCAAAGAAATGTTTGAGTATCTATTAGCTTATTCGCCACTACATACTATAAAAAAAGGAACCAGTTACCCAGCAACTTTAGTAACTACAGGAGATCATGATGATCGTGTAGTACCTGCTCATAGTTTTAAATTTGCAGCTACACTACAAGAAAAAAATAATGGAAAAAACCCTATGTTAATACGTATTGAAACCAATGCAGGACATGGTGCTGGTACTCCCGTAAGCAAAACAATAGCACAATATGCAGATATTTATGCATTTACTCTTTACCATATGGGACAATAAAATTCTATTTAACACATAACCAAACCAAAACCCAATTTTTACCAAATCTATTATGTTACAAGTAAACAATGTATCGTTCTCGTATAACGATAAAAAAGTATTAGAAAATATCGACTTTAAAGCCGATAAAGGCAGTCATATTTCTATTATTGGAGAAAGTGGTTGCGGAAAAAGCACTTTATTAAAAATTATATACGGCCTTTTACATATAGATAAAGGCTCTGTTTTTTGGAATGATACTCAGGTTTTGGGGCCAAACTACAATCTAGTCCCTGGCGAATTATACATGAAATACTTATCTCAGGATTTTGATTTAATGCCTTTTATTACAGTAGAAGAAAATGTAAGTCAGTATTTATCTGTTTTTTATCCTGATGAATTAAAAGAGCGTACTCTAGAGCTATTAACAATGATAGAGATGGTAGACGATGCTAAAACTATGGTTAAAAATTTAAGCGGAGGACAACAACAACGTGTAGCTCTTGCCAGAGTATTGGCTCAGGAACCCGAAGTTTTATTATTAGACGAACCTTTTAGTCATATTGATAATTTTAGAAAAAACAGTCTTCGAAGAAAACTATTTACGCATTTAAAAAAGAAGGGTATTACTTGTATTGTAGCATCACACGATACCACCGATGTTTTATCTTTTGCCGATGAAATTATAGTATTAAAAGACCATACTATTTTAACTAAAGGAACACCTGTAGCATTGTATAATAATCCTGGAAATAAATATGTAGCTTCTCTTTTTGGTGAAGCCAATATAATTCCTATACAACTATTAAAACCTTATGCAGAGATTAATAAATCTATTTTAGTATACCCACACGAATTTAAAATCTCAACAGAATCGGGACTAAAAGTATGGGTTAAAAATTGCTATTTTAAGGGTAGTCATTACCTTATAGAAGGTATGGTAAATGAGGATAAAACCTTGTTTTTTAATTCGCAAACAGCACATGAATTAGAAACTGAGCTATTTTTAAATGTCTCCATAGAAACCATTAATATGCGTCTAAAAGCTTAGATTTTAATTAAAAACCATACTAAATTTAGTTTCCTTATCTGGAATAGAAACTACCTTTAAAGTACCATCGTGCAACCTTAAAATTTGTTTAGATAAACTTAAACCAATACCCGTTCCCGTATTTTTAGTAGTAAAAAAGGGAACAAAAATTTTATCTAATAAATCTTCTGGGATTCCAGAACCGTTATCATATACCTCAATAAATTTTTTTCCTTCATCATTTATTCCTGCTATAATTTTAATAAGCCCATTCTCTTTATTTTTAATAGATTCATAGGCGTTTTTACTTAAGTTTATAAGCACTTGCATAATTAGCTTTTCGTCTACAAAAAGCTCTAAATTTTCTGGCCCTGTAACTATATTAAAAATAATTGTATTATTCTGCTGCATCATTAATACCTTAACCTTCTCTAATAATTTTTGTGCTAAAACAATTTCTTTATCTGGTTTAGGTACATTTAAAAAGCTTCTGTACGATTGTACAAAACTCATTAAATTATTTCCTTGGTCTTTAATTACTTCTAAGCCTTTCGCTGTGTTTTTTAAATGATTTTCGTTAAATACATCTATAGACACCAATTCTTCTTGTTTTTTAAAGTATTTTAAGATTGATTCTGATATAGAGGTTATAGGAGCAACACTATTCATTATCTCATGGGTTAATACTCTAATGAGTCGCTCCCAAGAATCAGCTTCTTTTTCATCTAATTCCTTATGTATATCTTGTATTACAACTAATAATAAAGTTTCTTTATTTAAGCTTATTGCTGTAGATTTTAATGCCAACTGTCTTTTACCTCTTTCATTGGTTAACTCAAACAACTTTCGTTCAAAGGGTTTTAGATCTAGGAATAAATCATACAATTTCGTATCTATCTGTTGCAGCTGTTTTATATGGTTAAGAGGCGTATAATTTAATAATTTTTCAACTGTAGGATTTGCAAAAAGAATATGACCTCTATCATTCAATGTTAAAATTCCAATAGCTGCTTGTTTTAAAATTTCTTGATAATATTGTTCTTGGGATTGGTTTTTTATATAAACCTCCTGAATCATGCCATTAAACATATTAAGACTTTGATTCAATTCTTTTAAAGATTTATTATTTACATTTTCGGGAAACCTTAACGTAAAATCTTCGTTCTTAATAGAATTAAAGAAATAAGCTATTTTAGTGTTGGTAGTATTTACATATTTAATTAAAAATATTGTCTGAGTAATAATAGTTAATCCAACAAAAAAAGAAAAAATAGCATAATTAATTATATACAAAAAAGCCATAACTAATGCCGTGATGGATATCATTATAACCCTAAAAATAAGCTGTAAATAAAAACTTCTGCTTGCTATCATTTCTTATGCTTTTTTAACTTATTGTAGAGTGTTTGCCTAGAAATTCCTAATTCGTTTGCTGCTGCACTATAATTACCATCGTGTTTATTTAATGCATTTGTAATCATAAGCTGTTCCATTTCATCTAAAGTAGCAGGACCAGTTTCTAATGATATATTTGTCTTAGTATTTAGTAAAAAATCCGTTGATTTTAACACATTTCCTTCGCATAAAATTACAGCTCTTTCTATGGTATGTTGCAGCTCCCTAACATTTCCAGGCCAAGTATATTCTAATAATTTTGCTTGAGTCATACTATTAATTCTTAGTCCGGCCTTATCATATTTATTTGCAAAGCGTTTTAAATAAAAATCGGCTAATACCAACACATCTCCCTCTCGGTCTCGCAAAGCAGGAACTTCTATATGTATGGTATTTATACGGTATAATAAATCTTCTCTAAAAAGCCCCTCTGCTACCATTGCATCTAAATTACAATTAGTAGCACATACCAATCTAATAGCTACAGGTATGGGTTTATTAGAGCCTACTCTTACTATTGTTTTATTCTGTATGGCAGATAATAATTTCGCTTGTGTTTGTAATGATAGGTTTCCTATTTCATCTAAAAACAGTGTTCCTCCATTAGCTGCTTCAAATTTACCAGCACGGTCTTCTTTGGCATCTGTAAAAGCTCCTTTTGTATGTCCAAAAAGCTCACTCTCAAATAAATTTTCGGAAATAGACCCCATATCTACACCTATAAAAACCTCTCCTTTTCTATGAGACATTCTGTGTAGCTCACGAGCAATAAGTTCTTTTCCCGTACCATTCTCTCCTGTTATTAAAACATTTACATCTGTCTTTGCTACTTTTCTGGTAAGATTTAACACCTTAGTCAAGGCTTTAGATGCTCCTATGATGTAATTTTTATCCTGATTTATTACTTGTTTTAAATGACTTTCTTTTTGTTTTAATTGCTTTATCTCTTGCCTAGATTGCCTTAATGAATAAGCCGATTTTACCGTTACTAGTAACTTTTCATTATTCCAAGGTTTTAAAACAAAATCTGCTGCTCCTTCTTTTAAAGCTTGTACGGCTAAATCTACAGCGCCATAAGCTGTCATCATAATTACCGAAATATGTGGCGCTTTTTTCTTTAATTCTCTTAGCCAATATAAACCTTCGTTTCCTGTATTTACACCTGCAGAAAAATTCATATCTAAAAGCACAATATCAAATTCTTTTAAATTGGGAAATGATGAAATCTGATTTGGATTAGAAATAGTTGTTACTTGCTTATACTCAAACTGTAATAAAATTTCTAAAGCGCTTAAAACACTTTTATTATCATCTATTACTAAAATTTTACCATCAATCATAAAAACTAGGTTTACTAGGCAATTGTAATTACAACACACCTCTAAAACTACAAATCGAAATTCATGTTTTCAAAAAAGTGTCAAATTATTAGACACTCTATGTATAACTATTTTACAACGTACATTTTTTAAAACTAAAAAATTAATTTTAATATTCTGATTAACAGACTGTTAAAAACATGGCATAATAGTAGAATAGCTTTTGGTATCATCATTCTAAAAAATTAATTAAGAATGATACCGAAAATGACATTACAACCAATGAAACTTAAAAAGGTCCTCTTATTATTTATACTATTATTAGTATCTAAATCTATGTTAGCTCAGCAAACATGGTCTTTAGAAGAATGTATTACTTATGCTATTAATAACAACCTAACAATTAAAGATTTAGAGTACAATAAAAAGTCTAATAAAGAAAATCATAGGCAAGCTATTAGAAATTTATTGCCGGGCATTTCTGGATACTCAGATTATGGTCTTCGCTTTGGTCGATCGGAAAATCCAAATACTGGTACTTTTGTAAATTCTGATTTTTTCTACAATAATTATTCGCTTAACTCATCGCTAGATTTATTTCAAGGGTTTCAGAAATTAAACGCTATTAAAGCCTCCAAATTTTTATACAAAGCCGCCATAAAAGATATAGAACAACAAAAATATCTTTTAGCATTTAGAGTAATGACTGCTTTTTATAATATTCAATTTTCAGAAGGGCTATTAGCTATTTCTATAGAGCAACAAGCTATTTCTAAAACAAACTACGAATTGGTAAAAAAACAAATTGAACTTGGCTTAAAAGCCGGCGCAGATTTGTACGAAGCAGAATCTTTATTGTTAAGCGATCAACTAACAGTTGTTCAAAATAAAAATAACCTACAAGCCAACCGTTTAACACTACTACAAGAAATGAATTTAGAAGAACCCAATGGTATTAACATACAACCTAGCTTGGTTAAACTAGATACTAAAGAAACAACTAGCTTAGAACAAGACTCTGTATTTTATATGGCTAAAAATTTTATTCCTTTAATAAAAGCACAAGAATTAAGAACAAAAGCAGCAAAAAAAAATGTAGCCATAAGCAAAGGAAACCTATCTCCCTCATTATCCTTAAACGCAGGATATGGAACAGGATATTATGAAACCAATACAAATGATGATACTGGAGAAATTATTCCTTTTAGAACACAAATAAAAGACAATGCCTCTAGGTTTGTTGGTGTATCCTTAAGAATTCCCATTAGTAATAAATGGTCTGCCCATTCCAGAATAAAACAACAAAAAATAGCACACTTACAGGCAAAAAATAATTTAAGTATGCAAAAGCAAGAACTCTATAAAACTATACAGCAATTGATATTGGATAACAATTCTTTAATTACAGAATTAGCTCAGAGTAATTCACAAGTACAACTACAGCAATTAGCCTTTTCTATTGCGCAAAAAAAATATAAAAAAGGACTAATTACTACTTTAGAATTATTTACAGCAAAAAACCTTTTTGTAGATGCACAAAATAAAAACTTACAAGTAGAAACAAGGTTAAAAGTTAACAAAAGCACCTTAGATTTTTATATGGGCTTACCTGTTTTTAATATTAATGATACTTACTAATACACAATGGATATACAATTAGAGAAGAAAAAAGGGTTACGACCAAAACACTACGGATATATTGTTTTAGGGTTGTTTTTACTTTTTATGGGATGGAAAATAATTTTTGGAAATTCTGCTAAAACTTTTAGAACCGAAAAGGAGAAACTATCTATTGCAAAAGTTACTCAGGGAAAGTTTGACGATTATATCGCTATTAACGGGCTAGTTGCTCCTATTACTACCATATATATGGATGCTTACGAGGGTGGTAGAGTTACCGAAAAATTAATTGAAGAAGGTGCTATGGTTAAAAAAGGAGATATTATCTTAAAACTAGAAAACACTAATTTATATGAGCAAATATTAGCAAGCGAAAGTAATTTGGCATTAAAACAAAACGACCTTAGATCTACAAAACTAACTTTTGATACTAGGCAAGTAAACGGAAGAAAATCATTGGCAGATGCAGCATATAATTTAATACGCCTAAAACGAACTTTTGAACAAAATAGCGAATTATATAAAGATGAATTAATAGCTAAAGAAGCCTATTTAACCGCAAAAGAAGATTATGAATTATCTAAAAAACAGCACGAAATAATTAAACTACAAACCATACAAGATGATAAATTAAGGAAAACCTCTTTATCTAGTTTAGATACTGATTTAAATAGAATGCAAAAAACCTTATCTATGGTATATGAACGGCTAGATCATTTAAATGTACGAGCACCCGCAGATGGTCAATTAGGGTTTTTAGATGCTGAAATAGGTCAAAATATATCTAAAGGACAACGCATAGGTCAAATAAATGTATTAACCAATTATAAAATTGAAGCAGATATTGATGAGCACTATATAGATCGTGTTAAAAGAGGCTTAACCGCAGTATTGGAAAGAAACGAAAAACTTTATAACTTAAGACTACGTAAGGTATACCCAGAAGTTCGTAACGGAAAATTTAAGGTAGATTTAGTCTTTACCGAAGATAGACCCGAAACTATACGTACAGGGCAGAGCTATAATATTAAATTACAGTTAGGAGCTTCTAATGATGCTTTATTAATTCCTAAAGGAAGCTTTTTTCAGAGTACCGGAGGACAATGGATTTTTGTAGTTGACTCGGGAGAAGAAAAAGCTGTAAAAAGAACTATTAGCATAGGAAAACAAAATTCTAGGTATTACGAAATATTAGAAGGTTTAGATGCTAATGAAAAAATAATTACCAGTAGCTATGATAATTTTGGAGATGCAGAACAAATTGTATTAAAATAAAAAGTAACAAACATGAAAAAACACCATCTTTTACTAAGCATACTATTCATTTCATTAACAAATTTTACTGTAAAAGCACAGAAAATATCGCTTACTAAAAACTTTAAAAAAAATACAATAAGAGCAATCAATAGAGATATAAATATTGATTCACTTAATAAAAAAGCTTTATTTATTAATAATGAAATTGGCGATGGTATGGGTATTCTAGAGAATGTTTCTTTTACAAAAGGAGAAATTAAATTAGAGCTAGCTGGCAAGAATTTTCGCGGAAGAAGTTTTGTAGGTATTGCGTTTAACATACAAAACGACTCTACCTATGAGGCCATCTATTTTAGACCATTTAATTTTAAAGCAACAGAAAAAGCACGTAAAAAACACATGGTTCAATACATATACCATCCAGAATATACTTGGAAAAAATTAAGAACAGAAAAAACAGGGGAATACGAAAATGAAATTGCAAACCCACCTAATCCAGATTATTGGTTTTTTGTAAAAATAATTATTAAAGAAAAAGAAGTCAAGGTATTTGTAAACGAATCTCAAAAACCCGATTTAGTAGTAACAAGACTAACAGAAACTAAATCAGATAAAATAGGTTTATGGACAGGTTATAACTCATCTGGCAGATATAAAAACTTAAGTATAAAAAAATAAAAATGATACAGATAAAGAACCTAAAGAAAAGTTTTAGAACTGAAGAGGTAGAAACATTAGCGCTAAACAATGTAAACTTAAAAGTAGAGCAAGGAGAATTTGTAGCTATAATGGGGCCTTCTGGATGTGGAAAATCTACTTTACTAAATATCGTAGGTATGTTAGATAACCCTACAGAAGGGAGCTACATTTTTGCCACACATGAGGTTGCAAACCTAAAAGAAAGCCAACGCACACAATTACGTAAAGGAAATCTAGGTTTTGTTTTCCAGAGTTTTAACCTTATAGACGAACTTACGGTATATGAAAATGTAGAGCTGCCTTTAATTTATTTAAAAATGAATAAAACTGAGCGCAAGAAAAAAGTAATGGCTGTTTTAGAACGCATGAAAATTGCGCACAGAGAAAAGCATTTTCCACAGCAATTATCTGGGGGGCAACAACAGCGTGTAGCTATAGCAAGAGCAGTTGTTACCAATCCTAAACTTATTTTGGCAGATGAACCTACAGGAAACTTAGATTCTAAAAACGGAATTGAGGTTATGAACCTGTTAACTGAACTAAACCAAGAAGGAGCCACTATAGTAATGGTAACACACTCAGACAGAGATTCTCATTACGCGCACAGGGTAGTAAATCTTTTTGATGGTCAAATTATAACAGAAAGTCAAAACAGGGCCATAGGAGCTACCATTTAAATGTAAGGAGTTTATTCATCAATCTTAATCACAATTACAAAGGAAAATGCTAATAAATCATATAAAAGTAGCTTTTAGATATTTAAAAAATAATCTCTCGTTTACCGTTATAAACATATCTGGTTTAACGTTAGGGTTCTTTTGTTTTTTCCTGTTAAGTGCTTATGTATTTAAAGAAAAATCTTTTGATACAAATCAGGATAATGTATATCGTTTACTACAAAAAACCATTGATGAAAACGGTACGATTAGAGAGCTAGCACAATCACCACCTAAGGTTGGTAGTGAGTCTAAATTACTTTTTGATGAAATAGAAGATCAAACTCAGATTTTTTATATGGGTAGAATCAACATTGGAAATAATGTTGAAACTGTTCAGCATCAAGATATTGCTTTTATAGACGATAATTTTTTAAAGGTTTTTGACTTTGGAATTGTTGAAGGAACAAAATCAGATTTAATCAATCAACCAAACGGAATTATTTTAACACAATCTTCAAAAGAAATTTACTTTGGAGATCAAGATGCATTAGGTAAACTTTTAAGTACCAGTTATGGGGATTATCCTGTGGTAGGAGTGTTAGATGATTTTCCAGAAAATTCTCATTTCGAAAACTTGGTATTTATCAGTAGCCAAATGGCCTCAGAGGTTTCTAGCTGGTATACCAATTTTATGTCTTCAAACTGGTCAAGAAACGAACTAATAACGTATTTCAAGTTACTGCCCAATACTAATTTAAATGCCTTAGGCGATAAAATAACACAACTAGCTAAAACAAATTATCCCGTAAATCAGGAGTTTAAAGGTTCTTTCTGGATACAATCTATAAAAGACATTCATTTGTATGATAATGATGTAGAGGGGGAAATGAATAAGAATAAAGGAAATGCTCTGTATGTAAAGTTGTTTTTTTGGATTGGAGTACTCATACTTTTAGTTGCGTGCTTTAATTATGCCGGGTTGCTCAATATTTCCTTTATAGACCGCTCTAAAGAAATAGGTGTACGCCAAGTAGTTGGGGCTGGCAAATTTCATCTTTTAAGACAATTTTTATCAGAAAGTTTGGTGCTAATTTCAGCATCTATGATACTGGCTTACCTGTTATTATGGTTAATGCAACCTTTAATTCAAAATTGGTTTAGTACTTCATTAAATTTGATGCAAGTTCCTGAAACTGGTTTAGTTTTGATGTTTGCCATTGGATTATTTTTAGGCTTGTTATCAGTGATGTATCCGTTTTGGTTAATCATTAGGTCAGGAAAAACATCTTCATTAAAAAGTACAATTTCATTTAGTTCAAAACTACCCTTTAGAAGGTTAATGTTAACCTTTCAGTTTGTTATTGTAATTGCTTTTTTAACAGGTTCAATTGTTTTTTATCAACAAATGAATTTTTTGAAAAATAGAGAGATAGGTTTTAATAAAGAAGGTTTAGCTACTGTAGATATTAACAGCAGAGTTTTAAGAAATCAATTTGAAGCAATTAAAAATGAGTTTTTACGAATTCCAGAGGTAAATGCAGTAGCTGTGAGTTCTAGAGTGCCCGGTGAATGGAAAAATATCCCAATCGTAAAAGCAAAACGGAAAGGGCAAGCTTCTAATCAAGTTAAAGACATGTTATTCATTGGAGCAGATGAAGATTTTGTAAAGACGTACAACATAGGTGTTTCTTTAGGGGCAAATTTTAAAGGAACACCTTCAGATAGTACTAAGGTTCTTATTAATAATTCAGCAGCAGTGGCTCTAGGATTAAAAAACCCTATCGGAGAATTTATAGAAATTCCCTTTGCTAATTTTGGAGGAAACGTTCAAAATTTGGCTAGTCCGTTTAAAGCGCAAGTTATAGGTGTTTTAAATGATTTTCAGGTGGAAGATTTTAGAACAAGCATAAAACCCTTAGTTGTTGGCAATTGGAATAACCCCATTCAAAGTATTGATTATTATACACTTAAAGTAAAAACACCAAATTGGGCTTCCACAATTGCTGCGATAAAAAAAGTGAATGATAGTTTTGACCCGCAAACTCCGGCAGAACTTAATATACTTAGCGACCAATTTGCGCGATTTTTTAAGCAAGATATGGAGCATTTTAAACTGCTAAATTTCTTTTCGGTAGTAGTAGTCTTTTTAGCTTGTATGGGGCTTTTTGCTACGAGTGCTTTTGTAGCTCGTAGTAGAACTAAAGAAATAGGTATTCGTAAAGTGCTGGGATCAACAGTAACTCAATTGATGTATTTGTTATCTCGTGATTTTATAAAGTTAACCATAGTGGGTTGGCTGGTTGCAATTCCGATTTCTTGGTATTTTTTACAGGGTTGGTTATCGGGCTTTGCTTATCACATAAATTTTAAGTGGTGGATGATTGGTTTGGCAGGAGTAGCTTGCCTTTTAATAACTGTATGTATTGTAGGCTTTCAATCGATAAAAGCAGCAATAGTAAATCCAGTGAAAAGTTTAAGAACAGAATAAATCATCAATCAAAAAACAAGCAATCATGATTAAAAATTATTTAAAAATCGCTTGGCGAAACATTATAAAAAGAAAATTGTTTGCTACTATAAATGTACTAGGGTTGGCACTAGGTTTTGGAAGTAGCATTTTAATTTACATGTTTTTAAACTACAATTTGTCTTTTGATAATTTCCATAATAATGAAGACCGTATTTATAGGATAAACACGGAAGAGCATAGAGGGGGAGATGTCCAGTATATGCCAAGTTTTCCTCCAGGGTTGGCTAAAGTTTTTAGAGAAGATTATAACTATGCCTAAAAAGTTGCAAAAATTTGTGATAGGGAGGAAATGATTATTGATTTTGAACAGAAAGGAGTTGTTAAGAAGTTTAAAGAAGATGTTTATTTTGTAGAAGAAGATTTTTTCCAAATTTT
>CALHVB010000008.1 GCA_938039345.1 uncultured Sediminicola sp. | reverse complement strand
TGCTAAAACCAAAGTATCTTTTATAGTCCCTGCAACACTTCTAGAAAGCATAGCATAAGGCATACGTTGTTGCCCGTAATCTCTAATAGCTTCTTCTATTCCTGGAATTCTACGGTCTAGTAATGGTAGTAATGCTTCAGGAGTTACATCGCGTTCCGATAAGCCTGTTCCGCCCGTATAAATAACAACATCTATATCCTTAGCAACAAACTCGTTTACTTTTTCTTGTATGTCTGTAACCTCATCTGGAATTATTACGTAGTGAGACGTTTTTAAACCCAGACTTTTTAATTTAGTCATTATTGCTTTACCAGCTCTATCTTCTTTTTTACCTGCCGATATAGTATCTGAACATACTACCACTGCAAATTTTAAACCGTCTTTATACTGATTTTGATAGCTAGATTTCCCTCCTTTTTTCTCTAAGAGTTTTATATGGTGTATTTCTACTCCTTTATCTATAGGCTTTAACATATCGTACATGTTTAATGCAACAATACTTGCACCATGCATGGCTTCTACCTCTACTCCTGTTTTATAAATGGTTTTTACGGTAATAAGAACCTTTATTTCTAAGCCATTAATTTCATAGTCAATTGCCGTATACTCAATGGGCATAGGGTGGCAATCTGGCAATAAATCTGCTGTTTTTTTAACCCCCAATAAGCCTGCCGCTTTACTAGCTGCAAAAACATCGCCTTTAGGTACAGTATTATTTTTAATAGCATCTATGGTTTCTTGCGCACTTACTTTTACAATTGCTTGTGCTACTGCTACTCTTAATGTGGCGCTTTTATGTGTAATATCTACCATTTGCTATTTATTTACTTTCCATTGGTACGATTCGTCTTCAAAAAGCTCTTTACCAAAAATAGGAACTTGTTGTTTTATTTCTTCTACAATATATTCTATAGCTCTAAAAACTTCTTTTCTATGTGGAGATGATGCAAATACGAACAAACATAATTCTCCCGCCTTTACAGGTCCCAAACTATGGTATATATGCATACAATTTAGTTCAAACTTTTCAAAAGTAGCCTCTCTTATTTCATGAAATTTCTGATTTGCCATTTCCTCATAAGCTGTATATTCTATAGCCGCTACTGTTTTTCCTTCTATAACATCTGCTCGTACCTGACCTAAAAAAATATCGTGTGCGCCTATTGTTGTTTTAGATTGATGTTTTGCTATTGATTCTCCAATAAATACAGGAGAAATAGCTCCTTGTACAAATACATTTTTAATTTTCTTTTTCTCCATAATTTTAAAACTTAACTAGTAGGCAACAACAAGGTTTTTACCAAACTTCCTTTTTCTACATTTTCTACCTCTGCTGGTATGTATATTAAAGCATTAGCTACTGCGTATGAGGATAACATTGCAGAACTTTGCCCTTCTAAAGAACTTACTTCTCCTTTGTTATTTATCATTGCTTTTAAAAATAAAGCTCTTCCAAATTTGTTATGTATAGATTGTGTAATTGGCACATGTTGTGCTACTAAGCCTTTAAATGCATTTCCCATTACTTTTTTTAGCGCAGGATATACATAGCCATAAAAACAAGTAAGTGCAGATGCCGGATTACCTGGTAGGGCAAAAATTAATTTTTCGTCTTTTTTTGCAAAAAACAAAGGCTTCCCTGGTTTTTGTTTCACCTTATAAAAAACAGATGCAATATTTTGCTCCTGCAATGCATCATACACATAATCATGATCGCCAACAGATATTCCGCCACTAAGCAACAAAATATCGTTTTCTTGTAATGCTTTTGCTATAACACTACATGTTGCCTTATAATTATCTTTAACCCTATATATTGTATTTTCTACTACACCAGATTGTTCTAATGCTGTTTTAAGCATTATAGAATTCCCTTCATAAATTTGTCCGTCTTCTAAAGGGTTTCCTGCGGTAACCAATTCGTTTCCTGTTACCACAATCCCAACTTTAGGCTTTTGGTAAACGTCTACATGTGTTAAGCCCATACCTGCTATAAAAGCAATAGCGGCAGGCGATAATTTAGTTCCTTTTTTTAAAGCTAATGCTCCTTTAGCTAATTGTTCTCCTAAAGGTCTAATGTTGGCTCCTTTATTAGGGTTTTCTTGTAATTGAATACTTTTTTCTACTGCTGTTACTTTCTCTTGCATAATAACGGCGTCTGCACTTTCTGGCACCATAGCCCCAGTGAAAATACGAACCGCTTCTCCTGCTTTTAAAACAGGGTTTTTATTATCTCCTGCCTTTACCTCTCCTAATAAATTATAGCTTAAACTCTTATGTAACTTTACAGCATAACCATCCATAGCCGAGTTTGCAAAAGGAGGTAAATTAATAGGCGTATGTATGTCTTTAGCCAATACATAACCTAAAACTTCATCGGTAGGTTTTGTAATTACATTGCCTGTGCTTGTATGCTCATTTACCAACGCAATACCTTCTTCTACAGAGACCATGTAGTTTTCCGTTTTCAAATTATTCGTTACTTTTTTTATTAACTAATCCTTTTGTAAACTCATTTAAGGTTTCTACTTTTTCTTCAAAATCGCCCTTAATTGTTTTTCTAAACTCGTTTAAGTTTTTTACTAAATCGTCTATATTTTCCGGAATTACATCTTCAAAAAATTGACGCAAACGTTTTGCTGTGGTAGGAGATTTTCCGTTGGTAGAAATTGCCACCTTTACATTTCCTTTGGTAACAATACCTCCCATATAAAAATCGCAATAAGGCGGATTATCTGCTACATTAACCAATTTATCTCGTTCTCTACAATCGTGATACACTTGCTCGTTAACAGCAACATTATCAGTGGTAGCTACAACCATGTGTTTACCATCTAAATATTTTTCGTGATACCCATCAAAAGTAATTTTTACATGATGTTTTTTTGCTAAAGCTAAAGTTGCAGGTAAAAAATCTAAAGACACCATTTGCACTTTTGCAGTTGGGCTAGATTTTAATAAAAATGTTAACTTTTCTAAACCTACATTACCACCACCTACAATAAGTATATTTAACTGTTTTACTTTTAAAAAAACAGGATATAATTCATTCTTCTCCATATTCAACTAATTCTTCTTGTGTTTTGTAATTAATGGTTATTCTTGTGCCTTTACCTACTGCCGAATTTATAAACAAACGACCATCTATATAGCTTATACGCTCTTTCATAAAAAAGAGTCCCATACCACCTTCACTATTACTCTCTGGTTTTTTTCTAAGAATACTATTATCAAACCCTTTACCATCATCATCTATAACCACACTTAAAATATCATCGATATAATTAATAGTAATTAAAATATAATTGGCTTCTGCATATTTTATAGCATTATTAACTGCCTCTTGGGTAACTCTATAAATATTTGTTTCTGCTAAGGAATTAAAACGTACATTTTTGTCTCCTTTATTCTGAAATAAAATCTTTTTCCCAGTTAACCTAGATAGTTCAACCGTCATTTTTTGAAGAGCAGGAAAAATACCATGATGTATTAATTCTGGTGGTGTTAAATTAAATGTTGCTGTACGCACCCCTTTTATTAGGTCTGATGTTAGCTCTTTTAAATAGCTTATTTTCTCTTTTGTTTTTTCGGTATCATCTACATCAATAGACTCAATATTAAATTTAAGCGCTGTTAACATTTGCCCAATACCATCATGTATATCTTTTGCTATACGCTTACGCTCTTCTTCTTGCCCTTCTACAATTTGACTGGCTTGTATTTGCTTTTGTTTAATACTTTCCTCGTACCGCTCTTTTGTTAATTGCTCTACTTTAAATTGATTTTCTTTTCGTGCGGTAATATC
>CALHVB010000007.1 GCA_938039345.1 uncultured Sediminicola sp. | reverse complement strand
GCAAACGACGGATTATCACAAAACGGAATAGCAGTATTAAAAAATGCTGGCTTTGGTGTTTTAACAACCAATGTAGCTCAAGAACAACTTGTAAACTATATAAATACACATAAAATAACAGCTCTTTTAGTGCGTAGCGCTACGCAAGTAAAAAAAGATATTATAGATCAATGCCCAACGCTAAAACTTATTGGTCGCGGCGGAGTTGGTTTAGATAATATAGATGTAACTTATGCTAAGGAAAAAGGTATTACTGTTATAAATACCCCAACAGCAGCATCAAATGCAGTAGCAGAGCTTGCTTTTGCTCATTTATTAGGCGGAGCACGTTATTTACACGATGCAAACCGTAATATGCCTTTAGAAGGCGATAGTAAATTTAAAGCCTTTAAAAAGGGATATGCTAATGGTTCCGAAGTACAAGGAAAAACATTAGGAATTATTGGCTTTGGCAAAATAGGTACTGCAACAGCAAAAATTGCAATTGCTATGGGCATGAAGGTTTTATACCATGATAATGCTGTAGCAAAAAAAACAGTAGAACTTTCTTTTTTCGATGGTCAATCAGTATCATTTCATATAGAAAGCTCTTCTAAAGAAGAAGTTTTAAAGAATGCTGACTTTATATCATTACACCTTCCCGCTCAAAAACAATATTTTATAGGAAAGGAAGATTTTGAAATCATGAAAGATGGCGTTGGTATTATTAATACTGCTAGAGGTGGCGTTATGGATGAGGTTGCTTTAGTTGCAGCACTAGAATCTGGTAAAGTTACTTTTGCTGGCCTAGATGTGTTCGAATCTGAACCTACCCCAGAAATACGCATACTTATGCATCCAGATATTTCTTTAAGCCCTCATATTGGTGGTTCTACAGTAGAAACTCAAGAAAAAATAGGCTTAGAATTAGCAGAACAAATTATTTCTATATTAAAATAGTAGAAAGTACTTTTTTTTGTAGCTTTAGAAAATTATATTAACCATTAATACAAAAAATTAAAATGTCAGGAATTTTAGATTTAATAAGCGGTCCTATTGGTCAACAACTAATTAGTGGTGTTGCACAACAAACAGGACAATCTTCAGATAAAACTAGCAGTGTATTAACTATGGCTTTACCGGTTCTTATGGGAGCTATGAAAAGAAATGCTTCTACACCAGAAGGAGCGCAAGGATTGTTAAGCGCCTTATCTAACAAGCACGATGGTAGTGTTTTAGATAATTTAGGTGGTCTTTTCGGAGGCGGTGTAGACCAATCTGTAATGGATGATGGCGCTGGTATCTTAGGGCATATCTTAGGAGGTAAACAACCACAGGTAGAAAATGCATTAAGTCAAAAATCTGGACTAGATGCTGGATCTGTTGCAAGCATTTTAAAAGTTGCTGCTCCTATTTTAATGGGCTTCTTAGGAAAACAAACTCAACAAAATAATGTAAGCGATGCTAACGGAATTGGAGATTTACTAGGTGGTATGTTAGGCGGAAACGCTGGTGGAGGTCAACAACAATCACTAATAGAGTCTTTCTTAGATTCTGATGGTGATGGTAGTATTTTAGATGATGTTGCAGGAATGGTTCTTGGAGGCGGAGGCGCTAAAAAAGGAGGTCTTGGAGGTCTATTAGGTGGCCTTTTTGGAAAATAAATTTCTAAACACTTTTATAAAGAATACGAAAGCCGAGCACATATGTTCGGCTTTTTTTGTATCTTAATACAGAGAACAAAAAGTATTCTATGGATGTAAATACTACTGATAAAAAAAGAAACGATATTATAAAAACACTAATTGTTCTTTTTTTAATTAGCATCGTTTATATTTTATATAGTAAATACAGCAGCTCTACTACTACCCCAAAAGTAAACAAACAAAACAATGTTCCTGAATATTTTGATTATGGAACTATTGCTGATAGTATCTACTGCAATACTTTTTTTAAATTTAAGATTCCAATTCCGAAACAACATGTTGGAAGTTATAAAACATATAATCTTGTTCCCAAAAGCCTAACAAGTTATGATACAGTGCCGCTTACGCTACAAACTCCAACAACTATAGGTGCAACTTCTTTATTACTTATAGAAAAAGAAATCATAAAAATTACCCCTAACGACATTATTTTACTTATGAGAGAAGGCAAACATTCTATTGTTAGCGAACACATAAAAAATATTGGTTCTTTTAATGCTCCTAAACAAAATTATCAGCTTCATATTAATGTACAAAACCTAGATGATGATGATTTTAAAGGTAATTTAAATAAATACCTGAGTATGTTTTCTAACATGAACTCAAACTATCAACAACCAACAAAAATAATTTCAGGAATACCGTTTAAAGCATATTCAGGAACACAAAGAGACAGGCTACCTGGTGTATACCAAAACAATACTCCGTTTATATCTTATATTACAGAAATAAACGGTTTTGCCTTAAATATTGATTTATTTTATAATTCTGATGAAGAAAAAGATTTTTTATTAAATCTCGTAGATACTATTGAATTCTTCTAAAAAAACTACTTACACCACATTTGTATCCTCTTTTGCTTTAAAAGGTGTTATAATAAGCCTAGAAGCTTTATCAAAATTAATATAATTGTATACCCAATTAAACAAGGTTATTATTTTGTTTCTAAATCCTACTAAGAAAACTAAATGAATAAACATCCATATAAACCACGCAAAAAAGCCTCCAAAACGTAGTTTATCCATATCTACCACCGCTTTATTACGCCCAATAGTAGCCATAGACCCTTTATCAAAATATTTAAAAGGTTTCATTTTTTTACCCTGGTGTATGGCTAGTAAATTTTTAGCTAAATGTTTGCCTTGTTGTATGGCTGGTTGTGCAACCATAGGGTGCCCTCTTTCATAATCTTTAGCTGGCATTAAAGCTATATCGCCAATAGCAAACACATTATTAAAACCTACTACTTGGTTAAACTCATTAACTTTATACCTATTAGCCCTTTCTATTAAGGACTCTCCGTTTATACCTGCTATAGGTGCACCTGTTACCCCAGCAGACCACACAAATGTAGCTGCTTTTAGTTCTAAACCAGTATTTGTAGTTACTAAATGGTTTTCATAGTTTGTAACCATTGTTTTTAAATGAAGCTTTACACCTAGTTTTTTTAAAAACTTCTCTGCGTTTTTACTTGCTTCAGGACTCATAGGGGGTAATATCCTATCGGCACTTTCTATAATATGTATTTCCATTTCAGAAAAATCCATATCAGGATAATCTCTTGGTAAAACATTAGCTCTAAGTTCTGCTATACCTCCTGCAAGCTCTACTCCTGTTGGTCCTGCTCCTACAATTACAAAATTTAAAAGCTCTCGTCGCAACACCTTATCTGGTGTAATTACTGCTTGTTCTAAATTTTCTAGCATTAAACTACGTAATTTAAGTGCTTGTGGTACACTTTTCATACGCATAGCATTGCGTTCTATAGTTTTATTTCCAAAAAAATTGGTGCGCGCTCCTGTAGCTATTACCAAATAATCGTATTGAATACTACCTATTGTTGTTATAATTTCTCTTCTAGAGGTATTAACTTCTAATACTTCTGCCATTCTAAAAAAAGTGTTTTTTCCTTTTTTTACAATTTTACGTAACGGATAAGCTATAGATTCTGGCTCTAAAGATGAAGTAGACACCTGATATAATAAAGGTTGAAATGTATGATAGTTTTGCCTATCTAAAAGTACTATCTGAAAATCTTTACGAGTTACTAATTCCTTTGCTATGGAAACGCCTCCAAAACCGCCTCCAATAATTACAATTCTTGGCTTACTAGTTTCAGGAATATTCAAGGTTAAATCCATCTTAATTATATGCAAAAAATTAATACTAATTCAATTATAAAATTGATTATAAAATCAAGTACAAATATGACATATTAATACCTTATAACAATAAATTATAGGCATATTTTACAATACTTTTCTTAGCTCTGCTGTATTATATCTAATCCATAAAAAACTCCTATGATAATAAGCAAATTATGAAATTTAAACATTAAATTTTATTCCCATAGAGCGTATAAATTCATTTAAAAAAAGCATTAATAACAAAAAATAAAAAGTTAAAAATAAGGGGCATATTTATAAAAAAAGTATCTTTATAGTACTATGAAAAAGTACCTATATACACTTGGTTTTCTTTTTATTAGCCTTTTTATTGCTTTAAATAGTTGTAAAACTGCTAAGGAACCTATTACTATAGCTAATAATGAAAAAGAAATTTTTAATACCCAAGTAAACGATACTACCGTAATTGCTAGTGATAAAACAGAATACGAAATTATTATTATTGAACCTGGTTTTAACACATGGCTTTTAAGCATTGCCAGACCAGAAGGTTACTACTCGCAATCTTTTTTAGAAACTAGAAATAGAATTTGGGTTACCGAATGGAACCAACGTGTATTGCAACCGCAACGCTTTAACTCTAATCTTTACGAATTACAAATAGACTATTCTCCTTTTATAGATTACGGATACGAGGTAAACTATAAATTATATAACTATTTTATTTATTTTCAAAGAAGATACAATCAACGTCTTGGGGGTTTTATTCCTAGAATTTAATAGTATCTTTGCAAGCGATTTAAATGCGCTATGGAAAAATTAAAACAACGATGGGGAATAGATTCTAATTTCGCCATTATTATGATACTAATCGTATTTTCGGTTACTGGTTCTACATCTGTATACTTAGCTAAACCTTTATTAAATGCAATAGGGCTAGTAAGAGAATCTTTCTCAGAAGCTTGGTGGGGAACTTTTATATATTACACACTACGCATACTTATTATATTTCCTATTTATCAAGTTTTACTTGTAATTTTTGGCTGGTTATTTGGCCAGTTTAAATTTTTCTGGAATTTTGAAAAAAAGATGCTAAGCAGGTTAGGGTTAGGTTTCTTGTTTAAATAACACACTAATTTTTAACATATTAACTACCATTTTAACAGCTATAAGGCAGTATTATTATCGATACTAAAAAAATGTTATATGTGACATACATTAATTGTAGATAGCATATCTTTGTTAGAGTAATAATGAAAGGTTTATTAGTTAAAATATCATCCATCTTCTTTTTAGTAGTATTACTATGTAGTAATGTTACTAATTTGCATGTTTATTTTCATGAGCATGAAACAAGTGATTGTCAAAACTACGACAATGGTGATGAAGGTGAAGAAAAAGCTCCTTGTGATATTTGTTCACTAGCTTTTAATCTTAATAATTTAGATTATAATAACAGCTTAGAGTTTTCTTATGAAAGCTCAACTATTACAGAACAGCCTACTCAAAAAAAAGTAATAAGCTATAATAACTTACCTCACAAAGCACTCTATTTAAATAAAAATAGAAACAAGGCTCCTCCTACCCTATTATAGTACCTCGTAAAATTAGGAAATAAATTAGCAATCTAGATATTTAATATTATGAAAAATATCTGTCTAATCTTATTTGTACTATTCTCAGGTTTTATTTACAGTCAAAATTGCAAAAGTATTTTTATTGGAGAAGTTATAGACTTTCATGATAAAAAACCTTTAGTAAATGCCACCATAAAACTTATTAGTACAAATAGGATAACAATAGCAGACGAAAAAGGAAAATTCACATTTAAAGATTTATGTGATAAAACCTATACTGTAGAAGTATCCCATATTGGTTGTGAAACCAAACAAATAATTATTACTATAAATGGTGATACTTTTTCTAAAATAGATTTAGAACATCATGCAGAAGAGCTCGATGAAGTTTTGGTTAGTGATAATTTTATAAAAAAAGAAACTAAAACAAGCCAAGAAACTGTTCTAAAATACGAGACTTTAGCGCGCTATTCTAATTTAAGTTTAGGAGATGCCTTAAAAGAAGTTCCTGGAGTATCATCTATTAATACAGGAAATACTATTGTAAAGCCTATGATAAATGGCATGCACAGTAGTAGAATATTAATACTTAATAATGGTGTGCGCTTACAAGATCAAGAATGGGGAATAGAACATGCTCCAAATATTGATATTAATAGCGCTAATCAAATTTCTGTTATAAAAGGGTCTGGTGCTTTAGCTTATGGCGGCGATGCCATTGGTGGTGTTGTAATTATAAATCCAATTAGAATTATTAGAAAAGATACGCTTTATGGGCGAAGCATTTTGGGCGCACAAACTAACGGAAAAGGTTACAACGTATCTTCTACTTTAAATAAGAATTACAAATCTGGTTGGTTTGCACAACTACAAGCATCTTATAAGAAAAATGGCGATTTTAAAGCCCCTGATTACAATCTTACCAATACAGGTTTAAATACTAAAGGTATAACTGCTAGGTTTGGAAAAAATAAATTTCAATCAGGATTCGAAATTTATTATAGTTATTTAAATAATGAAATTGGAATTTTAAGATCTGCGCATATAGGTAATATTAAAAATTTAGCAACCTCTATTAATGCTCCAAGACCAATTATTATAGATGATTTTAGCTATGATATTAACAACCCTAAACAAAAAGTAACACACCATCTTTCTAAAGCTTCTTATTATAAACGATTTAAAAACTTTGGTAAAGTAGATGTGCAATACGACTACCAGAACAATCACCGATTCGAATTTGATATACGCCGAGGCGGTAGAAGTGGAATACCTGCTATAGATTTAAAATTACAAACACATACTTTATCTGTAAATGGAAAAAAGGATAATAATTTAGAACGTAAGTATAACTTTGGTTTGCTAGCAAGGTATCAAAACCATTTTGCCAACCCAGATACCGGAGTAAGACGTTTAATACCAGATTACGACAAATACGACTTTGGTGCTTATACCACTACGGAATGGAAAATTAACGATAATCTAATAGCCGATGCTGGTTTACGGTACGATTTTAGTAGAATAGATGCTTTAAAATTCTACCGAACTTCGGATTGGGAAGGTCGTGGATATGATGCTCTATTCCCTGATCTTGTAATTGAAGTTTTAAGAAACCAAGTACGTACAATTCCGGATTTACAATTTCATAATTTCTCAGGAGCCTTAGGAATAAAGTATAGTTTTAATAACAATAATTATATCCTAGGAAATTATAGCCTGTCTAGTAGAGCTCCAAACGCTTCTGAGTTATTTAGTGATGGAGTACACCACTCCGCTGCAAGAATAGAAGTTGGAGATCTGCGTATCGATAGCGAACGTTCTAATAGAATTTCTGGAACTTATGGCTACTCTAATTCAAATCTTAATCTTCAGGTAGAATCTTATTATAATAAAATAAACGATTTTATATATATAGTTCCCAGTCCATTAGGAATAGTACCCTTAATAAGAGGCCCTTTTCCTATATGGGAATATATACAAACAGATGCACATTTTTTTGGGGTAGATATGAGTGCTAATTATCAGATAACACCGTATTGGAAAGCAAACCATAAATCGTCTTTTATAAAAGCATACGATACAAAAGCTAATTTACCATTAATAGATATCCCTGCTTTTACTACTTTAAACGGTATTACGTATTCTAATACTAACTGGCATAATTTTAACGCTACAATACAATCGGAATGGGCGTTAGAACAGAACGAATTCCCGACCGAATTTAATTATACAGTACCTATTGCCAATGAGGACGATATTTATGTAGATCTTAGCCCACCTGCCGGGTATCATTTAATGCATTTTAAAAGTGAAATAACGCTCCCCATATTTAAACAAGCAAGTTTAAATATTCAGTTTAGTGTGGATAATGTTTTTAACACCAATTATAGAAATTATTTAAACCGTTTACGATTTTTTGCCGACGATATAGGCAGAAATTTTAGACTACAATTACAGTTGAATTACTAATTATATATTATAAATACAATGACTATGAAAATTAAATCTTTAAATTTTAAAACTATGAAATCAATTAAATTTTATGCTATGGCAGTAATTTCTCTTGCCATGTTAGCTTCTTGTTCAAATGATGATGATGACAAAGACACTGATCCAGTTGAAGATGAAGAAGCAATTACAAAACTAGTACTTACTTTCACCAACCAAAATGATGCTGCGGATACTGTAGTATTAACTTGGGATGATGCCAACGGAGATGAAGTTATTGATGCAAATGAAAAGACTACTGTAGGAGAATTTAATACTGGCGGAGTTTATGATGCTGTACTTGAATTATTTAACAAAGATGAAGATTTTATTGATGAGGATATCTTAGCAGACCAAGCATCTATAGACGCTCACTTTTTTGTTTACGCTACTAGTTTAGAATTTACAATGGCTAGAGCTGCTGATGATAGTGCTAGATCAGATAATAATAAGCTAGGCGTAAAAACTACTTGGACTGCTGGTGCAACAGCAGCAACTGGTGATATTAGTGTTCAACTTTTTCACGAGTCTCCTACTGTTAGCGATAGTGACGGTTTTGGAACTGCAGCAGGAACAGATACAGATATTGATATTTCGTTTGATGTAGAAATACAATAAACAGATTTTATGTAATATCATAAAAAAATCCCTTTCTATATGAAAGGGATTTTTTATTAATTACTTTTTAACCTATTTAATAATATAGCTTCTTCTACATACGCTCTATGCACTTTTGTTGTTAGTTCCTCTAACAAATCTAATGAAGCCGTATAACTAATTAAACTACCGTTAGAAGAGATAAATTTCCCATCTTTTACAACAGATTCTTTAGTATCATCTGCAACTTTTAAATCTGGATATTGTTGCTGTAACACTTTACCTCCTGTAACATAGGTTACTATTTTTTTATCTTTTGCTATTCCTGCTTCTCCTATTAAAAATGCGCCTGCACAATGGCTTGCTATATATGCTGTAGTTTTATTTTGTTCTTTTATAAAATTAACTAACTCTACATCAGACGTTTGCTTTTCTGGACTATAAGAGCTTGGTACTACTAATACTTTTAATTCTGGTGCATCTTCTATAGTATTATCTGGTATAAACTTTAAACCATGAGCACTCGTATATGTTTTATAATCTTTCCCTATTAAAAGAGTATTAAACAATGCTTTTCCGTTTTTATCTGTATTAGAAAAAACATCTAAAGGAGCCACAACTTCATTCATTATTACTCCATCAAAAATTAAGATTCCAATAGTTGCTAAGTCCTTATCTATATTTTTAAGCTCTTTATTTTCTTTTGGCAAGATTGTTTTTATACTTTTTTCCTTTGAACATTTACCCATAAAAAGAGATAAAATACCTAAACTGCTATATAAAAATAACTGCTTCATTATTTAATCTTGAGATTTGTTGGGTATTAATAAAGTAGCTACTCCTATCCTATTCCATGCATTAATACAAGTAACAGCCATAATAATATCTGCAATTTTTAATGTGCTAAAAATAGCTTTTGCTTTTTCATACGTTTTATCTAAAAGTCCATTTGTAGAAATACTAGTTATTTCCTCTGTCATTTTAAGAATTACTTGTTCTTCTTCTGTAAAAAATGGAGAATGTTCCCAAGCTGCTAAAGCATGTATTCGGTATTGTTTTTCTTCTTTTTCTACTGCTTCTTTTATATGTGATTGTATACAATAAGCACAACCATTAATTTGCGACGCTCTAATATAAATTAGCAACAATTCTGCGGTTTTTAGCGTGCTTTCTCGCAGCATTGCATTTAAATCTATTAAAGGTTGATAATATTCCCCTTTTACATTATTCATGTTCATCCTTTCTGTACTCATAATCTGTTATTTTTAAGTGTTTTTTAACTACACCAAAAATAAAAGGGAGGAATCTCTTAAATCTTAATCATGATTAAGAAATATTATTTTTTGCTAGCTCTTAATTTACTAACAAATTCTGGGGTCATACCAAGGTAAGAAGCAATCATGTATTGGGGCACTCTTTGGCAAAACTCAATGTTTTCTGATACAAAACCATGATATAAATCTTCGCCAGACAAGCTTAACATATATTCAATTCTTTTTTGCGAAGCCACATAGGTTCTTTCTAATATAATTCTAAATAAATCGCTAATTTTAGGAAGCTTATTGCATAAAATTTCGAAATCATCTTCTCTAAATTCTAATAGCTCTGTATCTTCTATCGCTTGTATATATAGCTTTGATGTATTTTTATGTATAAGACTTTCATAATCAGAAACCCACCAATTATCTATTCCAAAATGAATAATTTGCTCGTTCCCTTTAGTATCTATATAAAACAAACGAATACAGCCTTTTATAATATAATAACGGGCATTACATACATTCCCCGCTTCTTGTAAATATACTTTTCTTTTTAATTTTATTGGGGTTAAATATTGCTGAAAAAGATTTATTTCTTCTTCAGAAATAGTAATATACCTGCGTATGTAATCAACTAAATTAGAATTCATTTATTAGTAAACCTACAAAGTTTATAATTAGAACAAAGAAAGTCTATACTTCTATTATTTTTTCTCCTTTTTTACCACTAAAAACATAAGTATAGAGCCACATAATGGTAAAGGTTGGTATAATATCCATTCCAGGCATTAACTCTTCTGCAAAGGTAATTAAACCAGCAGCTTGCCCTATTTTACCCTTGTACATACGCGTCATAATCCATGCCGAAAGGGGTGCCCAAATAACATCTGAGAATTCTCCAACACCTGGTATTACAAAAGATAGCATTCCTATACCATCTAATGCCAACCCTAAAAATAAGTTTCTAATTTTATGAGCTTGTTTTTTTGACATATTTAAATTTACTAATTTCAGTTTAGTAATTGCAAAATAGATGCCAAAAAAAACCTAACTTTTAATCTTTAACAACTAATGCTCCTTTTAACTCTATTTCTGTTGGTCTCTCGAACCAAGATTCCATAAAGTCAAAATTTTCTTTACTTACTTCAAACTCGTAAGTTGCTCCTTTTTCTTTATTGCGTTTAAATACGCGTTCTAACCTGGTTTCTTTAGATATATCTAAAAAATGTAGCTTTAGAGCAATGTTATTTTCATCTGCAAATACTCTAAATTTTTCTCTATGCATAAATTTAGATAAACCTAGATCTAAAATAGTATCTGTATTTGTTTCATGTAACTGTAATACCAAATTTTGCATTAGCGTTTCTGCACGCTCTATACGTTCTAAAAACCAATCTAAACCATCTTGTTTCCTTTTTATCTGGAAGAAATAAGGTGTTATTCCATTGATCTATAGAAAAAACAACCCCTTTTAGCTCTTTTTTTAATTTATTGGCGTAAGTTGTTTTACCTGCACCTGTATTACCAACAATTAAATGAATCATAACTTATTAGTAGTATATATTGTTAAACAATAACCGACTATTTTTGGTTTATAACAAAACTTACACATAAAAAAAACCACAGCTTTCACTGTGGCTCTTATATTATATTTTTTTGCTTTAACCAGCTTATTACTACTTACAAAGTATCTTTAACGATAGAAATAAACTTGTTTTAGTATTTTATTGATCATGATTCACCACAATTAAACACTACTATTACCAGAATTTCCACCATGGTTTAGCCTCTACAACTGGTGCAGGAGCTGGAGCTTCTGCTTCATTTGCAGCATCTTTCATTGTAGTTGCTAAAACAGTATATACTTCTGTCCAAGCATTATTAACTTCTGGCGTATATACTTCGTCTCCTAAGCCTGTTTTTAAAGTATATAACAGTGCCGAACCTACAGTATCGTAATGACTGTCTTTAACACCATAACCTACATGGTTTCTTCCTAGATTTTGTACTGCCGGTACAATAGCTTCTAGATTATTTAATCCGTTTACAGCAGTACCAATCATGGTCATTAATTTTTTCCCTTGCTCTTTCATATCCCCTTTAAACAAAGGTTTTAAACTAGGGTCTAAATCAAACAATTTTGCATAAAAAATCTCAGCTGCTTTGTCTGCAATAGGAACAACACTTTTAAAAGTTCCCTGCACTAATTCTATTGTTTTAGCTTCCATGTAATGTATTGGTTTTTAATTATTTTGGATTTGAATACAGCAAAGCTAATTTGTATTTAACAAAATAAATATGACCAAAAACAGCAAAAAACATGATAAATAATAGGTTTAACGTTTAATTAAAGTAATTGCCAATAAGCAAGACTTATCATTAATAGTAAAACCGTATTAAAAAAAACACTTTTAAAATCACTAAGCTATCTACGAAAGATTAGAACTTATTAACTTTAAAAACTCATTTCTAGTTTCTTGCTTTTCAAACTGACCTCTAAACCCTGATGTTGTAGTTACAGAGTTTTGTTTTTGTACACCACGCATCATCATACACATATGAGAAGCTTCTATAACCACAGCAACTCCTTGCGGTTTAAGTGTACTATTTATACACTCTAAAATATCGTGGGTTAAACGCTCTTGCACTTGTAAACGTCTGGCAAAAACATCTACCACTCTTGGTATTTTACTTAAACCAACAATATGTCCGTTTGGAATATAAGCCACGTGTGCTTTACCAAAAAATGGCAGCATATGGTGCTCACATAAAGAGTATAGTTCTATATCTTTTATAATAACCATATCATCGTAATCCTCGGCAAACATGGCTCCTTTTAGTATTTCTACAGGGTCTTGCTCATAACCTTGAGTTAAAAACTGCATAGCTTTAGCAGCCCGCTCTGGTGTTTTTAATAAACCATCTCGCTCAGTATCTTCTCCTAAATCTTCAATAATATCTTTAAAGCGTTCCTTAATATCCTTTGTTACTTCAATATTGTATTCTTCCAAATTCTTATATGGCATAACGTATTTAGTTTCTTCCTTTTGAATAAATATAAAGTTAAAAGTCGACTTTCCAATAAAAAGGTTTCTTAATTGTAGGTCACAACAGAAAATGGTAAATTCACCATCAATATTTTAAAAAATGATTGAAGCAAAAAACATACATAAATATTTTGATGATTTACAAGTACTTAAAGGAGTCGACGTACACGTAAAAAAGGGTGAAGT
>CALHVB010000006.1 GCA_938039345.1 uncultured Sediminicola sp. | reverse complement strand
TTCTATTTCGCTAGCTTCTCCTGTTTTTGCCGTGTGCTCTGGAGCTACATGTACATGGCAAGTAGCACAAGAACAGACACCACCACAATCACCATCGATTCCGGGTACGTTATTATCTACAGCCAATTGCATTACAGAACCAGTACTTGCTTCTAAGGTAATTTCTTCTTTCTCGGTAGTTATAAAAGTTATTTTTGCCATAATTATATGTTTAAATTAGTAGACTAGTTTATTGGGTTTAAGCATTAAATTTTACCGTAATACTATCGTAACCTACTTTGCGTTTAAAATCGCCCAGTTCTTCTATATTTTCTTTAAAATCTATAAGGTCTATAGAGGTAACTTTTTGGGCTAAAGTAGTAAGTAAAATATGCATTATTTGGCGTGCATGGGTAGCACCAAGGCAGTTATGTGTGCCAAAACCAAAAGCTATATGTGGGTTTATTTTACGGTCTAAAACAATTTCATTAGGATTTTCGAAAACACGTTCGTCTCTATTGGCAGAGGCCCAACATAAAGAAATTCTAGTATCTGCTTTTATAGCATGCTCGCATACCATTGTATCTTTTGTGGCTACACGCCCCATTTGTGTTAATGGTGAAAAATAACGAATTAGTTCCTCTACCGCTGTATTGGTAATTTCTGGGTTTTCTTTTAACCATTTTAAAGAGGCCGGATGCTCAGAAAAATAAGCAATAGAATTGGTAATACTATTAATTACAGTATCTCTACCCCCCGCAAAAGTTAAGATCATTACACCTTTAACTTCTTCTTTGGTTAATTTTTTGCCGTCTATTTCAGAATTTAAAAGTACAGAATACAAATCTTCTCCAGGATTTGCAATGGCTTTTTCTATCTCTTGATCTATGTAGTTGTAAAGAATATTGGCTTTATCGGCATCCAAATCGCTTTCCTCGCTACGAAAAACATGTGCGCCCCAACCAATCCATGTTTCAGACTCTTCAAAAGGGATGTTTAAGAGCAGCGTTAAAGCTCTAGATTGTAATTGTAAAGAAAAGTTGCCAAAAACTTCTACCGTATCTTTTGCTAAAGCCTCATCTATAATGTTACTAATAATTGCTTTTAATTTTTCTTGATATTCTTTTTCTAAAGGTCTTTTAAACCAAGGCTCTATTAAATTACGATAGCCTTTGTGTTCTGGAGGATCTACTTCAAAAGGAATTTGACGTGTATCGCGTATATTTACCTCAGAAGGAATTACAATTCTGCCAGGTTCTGCAGCAGATTGAAAGGCTTTCCAGTTATGAGCACATTTACGTACATCTTTTAAACCTAAGACCATTTTTACGGGATCGTTTTGATCATCCATTTTGCCCATTCCTGTTTCGGTACGCGCTTTTTTAAATGGATCCGGATGTGCACTTTTATTCATGTTATTTCCTTTACTATGGTGAATAATTTGTTCCTAAACTTGACTAAAACAAAATTCATTATATAAATATGAAAATTGATAGCCTTTCTTAGCTAATAAATAATCTATTATGTTTAAATAATGGTTATTTTTGTTTTTTAAGGTTAAAATAGAGTATTATTGATGCATAATAAATAAAAAAAGAGCTGTATTTCTTTTTAAGCTTATACTTTTTATTTGTTGGATATAGTTAAACATGAAACCAGTTTTAGAACCCATACACCTAGGAGAAAAGCAAACAATTGTTGGTTTTAATTATGCTGATGATAATTTTGAAACTCCTTGGCATATACATCCGCAGCACGAGCTAACGTATATAGAAGAGAGTGTAGGGACTAAATTTATAGGCGATTATGTGGGACCTTATGAACCAGGAGAATTAGTTTTATTATGTTCTAATTTACCGCATTGTTGGAAAAATAATGTTCAAGAAGGGGGGCAATCTAAATCCTTGGTAATACAATGGAACAAAGGTATTTATACAAAAGTACCAGAATTAGCTGAGGTTTTTAAAATGTTAAAGATGGCTGCAAAAGGCATTATTTTTAATAAAAAAGAAATAAAACCTTTACTTGGTTTATTAAAAGAACTTCCGCAATTAAAAGGGCATACTTTGTACATACAGCTATTAGTTTTACTAACAGAGTTGGCTAAGTGTTCTTATAAAACCTTGTCTGAAGCTAGTTTTATAGAAGATATGCCTTCTGAGTACGAAAGTAGAATGGCTAAAATTCATGATTTTGTTGAAGCGCATTACAACAGAAAAATTTATTTAAAAGAATTAGCAGCTTTGGTAAACATGTCCGAGCAATCTTTCTCTCGGTTTTTTACTAAAATGATGGGCAGACCTTTTTTTACCTTCTTAAACGAATACCGAATAAATATAGCAGCAAGAATGTTAGTAGATACAGATAATTCTGTTTCGCAAATAGGTTTTAGCTGTGGTTACGAATCGTTACCATTTTTCTTTAAAAAATTTAAAGAGATATATGCTTTGTCTCCAGAGAAGTACCGAAAGAGGCATCAAATAAAATAGAAAACCGATGTCTCCACACCGGTTTCAAAACAACTAACTTAACTGAACTCAATTTATATGAAATTAATTCATAACAAAGGTCTTTAATTAGTAAATACCATGAGTTAATTTAGTATTATCTTAATTTTATTAAAAAGCACCTGCCGTGCATTCGAAATAGTAGATTAGAATACTGCGACTATAAGAAGAAGTGTGTAAAGAAGAGGATTTTGAAAAATTACTCTAATGAATGTTTTATTAAATCATTAGTTTTTGAATATACAGCAGTGTTGAAAAAATGTTCTCCTAATAGAATAATTAGCAAAGATTATTGGTTATAAAAATATCTTTTAATTCTGAAAGAGAATCTAAAACATAAGTAGGTTTTGCAGATTGTAGTTGTTCTTTTGTATGTGCACCCGTAGTTACGCCGATAGTAATACCACAATGTGCATTTTTACCTTCTTCAATATCTAAAATAGAATCTCCTGCTTTTACTACAGTTGCGGCATCTTCGATTTTAAAAACGTCCATAGTTTCAAAAATCATATCAGGATTGGGTCTTCCTTGCGCAACATCATCATGGGTAATTAGTAAATCGTAGTTTACATTTAATTTCCATTTCATTTTATCGAGTAGTAATTGAGCTGTATTTTTATCGTATCCAGTATTTAATGCTACCTTAACATTTCGCTTTTTTAAAGTCTTAATTAAACTCTCAACTCCTTTGTATGTAGTTATATCTAAATGCGAATAAGCTTTTTCTAATAGTCTATTAAAGTACTTAAATATTTCTTTACATTCTTCATGAACATCCAATGCATCAATTTGTAGTAGAATGTCTTTTATGGCTTGTTGTATTTGTTTCCCAGCTCCATGTTCTAATACAAAATCTAGTGTTAATAAATAACCATTTCTATTTATCGATTTTTGTAATATTTTGTAAACTATATTATCTTCATTTACTACGGTTCCTGCCATGTCAAAAACCACTAACTTTATAGGATGCATGCTTAAAAGTTAAAAAATTGAGCTTTAATTTAATGTAAGGAAATAAGTTATTTTTAGTAACCTCATATTCCACAATAATAAAGATAGCTTAAATGTTAAAAATAGCAGAATAACGTTTTTATTTTTAGGGTTTTAGTGATTTTTTTAAGCTTAAAATATAAGATTGCTATTTAAAGTCTAGTAAATAATTTGATTTATTAATTTGTTAGTAATGTTTTTATAAAAATTAAACAATAACTATATAGCTACTTGTGTTTCTAAAATGTATATAAAGGGTTAAATCTAAGCTTAGTAACAATGAGTTAACTTAATATTAAAACGCTGGTTACAAAAAAGTTAAATTATAATTATAACCTTTGAACACTTCAATTTTCTACCTATGAAAGTGAATTTTGTGTTCTTGTTAATACCCCTAAAAACGGACTTAAATAGGCGTTTTTTTCTTTCCTATTTTCAAAGAATAAATACTAAAACTAGAATTGGCAATTCATGAAAAAAAGACCTGTTGATATTGTAGTTATATCCGATGTGCATTTAGGAACTTATGGTTGCCATGCAAAAGAGTTATTAAAGTATTTAAAATCTATAAAACCCAAAGAGGTTGTTTTAAATGGTGATATTATTGATATATGGCAATTTAAAAAAAGGTACTGGCCCAAAGCGCATATGAAAGTAATTAAGCTCATTATTGAGTGGATGGGGAAAGGAATAAAAGTACATTATGTAACAGGCAACCACGATGAAATGTTACGCAAGTTTGTAGGTTTTAAATTAGGTTCTTTTAGTATTGTTAATAAGGTTGTTTTAAATATAGACGATAAAAAAGCATGGGTATTCCATGGCGATGTTTTTGATGTTACCATGCAACACTCTAAATGGATAGCTAAATTAGGTGCTCACGGATACGATTTTTTAATACTACTAAACACACTAGTAAATTTTATAAGTAAGAAAATGGGTAAAGGCCCTGTTTCTATGTCTAAAAAAATAAAAAATGGCGTAAAATCTGCGGTTAAATTCATTAATAATTTTGAGGAAACGGCAGCAGCCATAGCAATAGAAAATAAGTACGATTATGTAATCTGCGGGCATATTCATCAGCCAGAAATTAGAGCTATAGAAACACCAAAAGGAGCAGTACAATATTTAAATTCTGGAGATTGGATAGAAAATTTAACCGCTTTGGAGTGTGTTAATGGCGAGTGGAGTTTGTACCATTACGAAACAGATAAACAACTTAAAGAGCAAGGAGATGATGAGGGAGATGATGTAAAAGTTTTAGAGAAAAACGAACTTTTTGAAAGTTTAGTAAAAGACTTTGCCGCAGAGCAAAGCATAAAAATTTAGCTTATTTATGAAAGTACTATATGCAATACAAGGTACAGGGAATGGCCATTTAAGTAGAGCTCGGGATATTATTCCTATTTTACAACAGAAGGATATAGATTTAGATATTTTAGTAAGTGGTACGCAGGCAGATATACAGCTTCCTTATCCTGTAAAATACCAGTTAAAAGGACTCAGTTTTATTTTTGGAAAACAAGGCGGTGTAGCTATGTGGAAAACATATTTAAAAGCGAAAACCATGCGATTACAAAAAGAAATAATGACCTTTCCTGTAGAAGATTACGATTTAATTATTAACGACTTTGAGCCTGTTTCTGCTTGGGCTTGTAAAATTAAAAAAAAG
>CALHVB010000005.1 GCA_938039345.1 uncultured Sediminicola sp. | reverse complement strand
GATAATAGAATAACTTCATCGGGACTACAGTTATATTCTTTGGCTACTTTAGCTTTTACGTATTTTATAGTAGCACGCCCTTTTTTTAATTGTGACTGAATTTTGGCATTTAATTTAGGTTCTATAAAATCTTCTGCTGTGGTACATGTTTCTTTTTTTAATGGTTTTGTAATAGCAGTATTTGTTATTAGGCTATCGTTTGGTGCTTTTTCTAAATCTATATACTCCCAAGTATAGTCTGCTTTTAGTAAAACACGTTTACCATCATCTGTTTTTACAATATAATTGTTTTGGGCTGTGCCAATAAAACACATTAAAAGTAATAGGCCTAAAAAATAATTTTTCATAATAATTTGTTTTGTTATTTTAACCGTGAATAGTTTCGGATTTTCCATAATTTTTAATGATTTCACCTTCTTTAACTAATAATTTTTTCCATTGCATATCTACATCAATTCCTTCTCCATATTTACGCGCCAAGCCTAAAAATGTAGTATAGTGTCCTGCTTCACTAATCATTAATTCACGATAAAATTCTGATAGCTCAGCGTCTTTAATATTTTCAGAAAGAACTTTAAAACGCTCGCAACTACGAGCTTCTATCATAGCAGAAAATAATAAGCGATTAACTAAACTTTGTTGTCTGCTACCACCTTTTATGGTTGCTTTAAAGAGCTCATTTACATAGCTGTCTTTTCGTTCGCGCCCTAAAGTATAGCCTCGTTTTTTTATGATATCGAATACCATTTGAAAGTGTTCTAATTCCTCTCTTGCAATTATAAGTAAATCTGTTACTAAATCTTCGTGTTCAGAATTAAGGGATATTATAGTAATAGCGTTTGTAGCAGCTTTTTGTTCACACCAAGCATGGTCTGTTAAAATTTCTTTAATATTTGTTTCAACTAATTTTGCCCACCTTGGGTCTGTTTCTAATTTTAAACCAAGCATATATTTTTGTTTGTACGGAAGTAATTCCTGAGCAAAGGTAGCTTTTTTAAGGTTTGATCGAAATAGGCATTAGATGACTTCTGAAAACAAAAGTATTTTTAAAATAAAATTTTTATTATTGTTTAATGGAAGATAGTAATATTATAATATCAGAGAGGGATAGGCCATTATTACATAGGATTATTGCTGCAGCATTGTATACTGCAATGTTTATTTTTTTGTTTTACTTCTTTTTAGAATTTGAGTTTACTACAAAGACAAATATTTTAAAATCAAGCCTAAGCAATTTTGAACTTGCTATTATTGCTTTTGCTAGTGCTTTAGGTTTTTCTGTTGTTAAAAGGGTTGTTTTTGACTTAGAAAATGAAAAATAT
The DNA here is from genome assembly GCA_938039345.1 of uncultured Sediminicola sp. The sequence continues at coordinate 1,576 of CALHVB010000005.1, read as the reverse complement.
AAAGAACAATATAGTATAGGTCCAATAAAGGTTGGGAAATGGAAAAATCTTCCTAAGATTGATTACGTATCGGTGTTTAAGCAGCCTTTAGAGGAAGGTAAGTATATTTATGAAGCGAATTTATGGTATCAACGCAATAAGCATTTTAATATATATAGTAATGTAAATCTAGAGCCTGTTTTTGAGATGGGAAAAAACGTGTCTAAAATTTTAAAAGTAGATTTATTGGATGCAACAATCCCCAATGATTATAAATGGGTAGAATCCGAGTTGTAATTTTACTTCCAATCCCATGCCATTAATTCCCAAGAAATGTTATTTGTTATTTGCGTCTTTATGATATTGAAACCAACATTTTTATGTGCTCCCAAAGACCTTATGTTATTACTTGCAACTTCTGTAAAACAACAGTCATATTCATTTTTTAATTCGTCTTTATAATGTTTATATAGATTTTTAAAAACACCCATTCTTCTATAATCTTTTGCAATACATATTTGGCCCATCACTACATAGTTTTTATTATTTAAAACTTCATCAGCAGTGCTAAACATAGGTGTTAAAATAGGAATTTCATTCCTGAAAGATTTTAGCATTACCAAGGCATAGCCTACAACAATATTCTCTTTTTTAGCAATAATATGAGCACAAGCTTTATTCATTTTTTTTAAGGTGCTAAAATTATGAGTTACAGTAATAAAACCTTCTTTACCCCTTTCTTCTATAGAAATATTGGCAGGAGTATTTTCTTTTTGAATGGCTAATATTTGATGTAATTCTTCGTCAGTTGAAGCTCTGGTGTATGATATAATATTGTTATTCATATTATACTTCTTTAATTACATGGGTTACAATTCCCCAAATAATAAAGTTATTATCTTCTGTAATTTCTATAGGTTTATAGGCTTTGTTTTCTGGGAGTAACCAAATGGTATCTTTGGTTACTTTTAATCTTTTTACAGTAAATTCACCATCTAAGTAGCAAACCGCTATTTTGTTATTTACGGGTTCTATGCTACGGTCTATAATAAGTAAATCATTATCATCTAAACCAGCATCTATCATAGATTTTCCGCTAACACGAGCAAAGAAAGTTGCTTCTTTATTTTTTATTAATTCTTTGTCTAAAGAAATGCGTTGTTGTTTAAAATCGTCTGCTGGTGAAGGAAAACCTGCGGATACTCCAGTATCTATATATAAAGCACCAGAGCTTTTAGTAGTGTCTTGGTTGTAAAAAGTGAGTTTCTTATTCATTATTATTTCACTTTTATAATTTCATTTAATGTAGTGGTATATCTTGGAGATAAACGTTCTTGGCGCATTTTCCATGTTCGCTTTAAATCCTGATTCCCTAGTTTTATTTTATAATCGCCAAATTTTGTATTTAGTTTATCCATAGCATTCATTATAGGTTTGTGCTTTGGGTTTTCTTGTTGAAATAAATGTAATTGATGGTTGTCTGTAGGAACCAATCCGCTTACGATAACACCTGCTCGTTTATATTTTATTCCTTTTTTAAAAATTGTGCTTACTGTTTTAACAGCATAGTCGCTAATAATTAATGAAGAGTCGGTAG
>CALHVB010000004.1 GCA_938039345.1 uncultured Sediminicola sp. | reverse complement strand
ATATATACAATAAATTAGGCTACTCTTATCTTAAACTATGGGAGTTTAAAAAAGCTAAGGAAAGTTATAATAAACTATTAGAGTACGACTCTTCTATACCAGAGGCCTATTATGGCCTAGCGGGCGTGTATGCTAAAGAACAAAAAATAGATAGCGCAATTACATATTATAAAAGAGCTATTGAAGCTAAAAAGCCTTTTTTGCTTAATGAGTATAGAGGTTTAGCAAATGCATACAGCATTAAAAATAATGTAAAATTAGCATTAAAGTATTACGATTTAATTCGTAAGGAAGAGCCATCTGACCCAATAGCTCAATATCAATACTGTGTAATGGCAGACAAATATTATAAAGACCCAAAAGTAAAGCTAAAAAATTATCAAATTTTTAAAGAAAAGTTTACGCCTAAGAACCCCTATTTTTCGCATTTTGTAGATAAAAGAATTTCTGAGCTTAAAGAAGAGATACATTATAATGTAGATTAAAATAACAACGAACTTAAATCTCTTTGCCATAACTAAATACCTAATTAAAATCTTCGTATAAAGAATATTTCACCATTCATTTTACATTGTTATCTTTAAGCTTTTAAAAGATTCAGAAAAACAAAGTTTTTTCGCTTAATTAACAATAGTTATAATTGTGAAAAAGAAAATTACACTAAAGTATATTGCTCGTGAATTAGAGGTGTCTATATCAACCGTTTCTAAGGCATTAAAAAATAGCCCTGAAATTGGGAAAGAAACTAAAGAAAAGATACAAGCATATGCTAAAAAGTATAATTTTAGGCCCAATAATATAGCTATTAGCCTAAAAAATAGCAGAACTAAAAATATAGCTGTTATTATTCCTAACATTGTTCATTATTTTTTTACAACAACAATAAGAGGCATGGAAAAGTATGCCAATAAATTAGGGTATAATCTTATTATTTGTTTGTCTAACGAATCTTATGATAAAGAAGTGGCTAATATGGAAATGTTAGCAAACGGAAGTATAGACGGTTTTATTATTTCATTAGCATCGGAAACACAGTTAAAGCATAATTTTGAGCATTTAAAAAAAATAAAAGAAGAAGGTTTACCTATTGTAATGTTTGATCGCGTAGCATATGAATTAGAATGCGATAAAGTTGTAATAGATGATGAAAGGGGAGCTTATTTAGCCGTAAGAAAGTTTATAGAAGGAGGCTGTAAAAATATAGCATTTATAACTACAAAAACTTATTTAAGTGTTAGTAAAGATAGAATGAGAGGCTATAAAAAAGCACTAGAAGACCATGGAATAGGTTATCAGCAGAATCTTGTATTAGAATTGCCATCGATTAAGATTGATGAGCAACTTATAGGGAATTTCTTAAAAGAACAAAAAATAGATGCCGTATTGTCTGTAAATGAGATATTTGCAATCCATAGTATGGGCTTAGTTCAAGAAAGAGGAGTAAGTATACCAAAAGATATTTCATTTATAGGGTTTACAGATGGCATCTTATCTAGGTATGCAAATCCAGGATTAACTTCGGTAGCTCAGTACGGAGAAAAGATGGGAGAGACAGCAGCTAAAATCCTTATAGAAAAGATAGAAAGTACCAATGAAGAGGAAACATATAAGACATATGTTCTAAAACCTAAGCTCATAGAAAGGGCATCTACATTTAAATAAATACAAAAAGAATATTTTAAATAATTTTTTTATATGCTTTAAGTGTTAAAATAAGAAATAGATTACTATTTTTAAAACACCAAAGCATATAACCATGAGTGACTTCCCCCTTATAATTGGTCATAGAGGCGCCATGGGTCATGTAACAGAAAATACAATAGCTTCTGTTGCAAAGGCTCTAGAATTAGGTGTTGATATGATAGAGATTGATGTTTTTAAAATTAAATCAGGAGAAATAATTGTTTTTCATGATGATACTGTTGAACGTTTAACAGATAAAACAGGAAAAATAGAGGACAATAGTTTAATAAGCTTAAAAGAACTTACCTTAAAAGGCAACCATAAAATACCATTGCTTAAAGAAGTATTAGAACATGTAAATGCTCAAGTTCCAATTAATATAGAGTTAAAAGGAGAAAATACGGCAAAGAAAGTAAATACTATAATTAATTATTATTTACGAAAAAAGAATTGGAAATTAAATCAATTTTTAATCTCTAGTTTTAATTGGGACGAATTAATAACAATGAGACGTCTTAATGATGCTATAGATATTGCGGTGCTAACAGAAGAAGATCCTGTAGATGCTATACCAATGGCAACTCAATTAAAAGCAAAAGCTATAAACCCAAATTTTATGAAACTTACCTCTAAGAATGCAAATAAAGTAAGTGAAGCTGGTTTTAAAATTTATACTTGGACCGTAAATACTCAAGAGGAATTAAAACAGATAGCAGAAATAAGTGTAGATGGCATTTTTACTAATAATCCTGAAATTATAAGTTAATGTTAGATGTAATTATTGTAGGAGGCGGTGCTGCAGGTTTTTTTGCAGCAATACATATCGCTGAAGAAAATCCAGATTTAAAAATTGCTATTTTAGAAAGAGGAAAGCAAGTACTAGGAAAAGTTAAAGTCTCGGGAGGAGGAAGATGTAATGTTACACATTCTGAGTATGACCCTAAAGAATTAGTTAAAAATTATCCAAGAGGAGAAAAAGAACTTTTAGGTCCTTTTTACTCTTTTTCGGTGAGAGACACGGTTGCATTTTTCAGGAAAAGAGGTATATATCTTCATGCAGAGCCAGATGGTAGAATGTTTCCAGAAAGCAATACATCACAAACAATTATAGATTGTTTTGTAAATGAAACAGAGCGTTTGGGTATTCGTGTGCTAAAAAATAGCAATGTAATAAACATATCGCCAATAGAAGAGGGTAATGAAGGGTGGAATGTATTGTCTGTAAAAAAAATGTATCAGGCTAAAAAAATATTAATAGCTTGTGGTAGCAGTCCAAAAATGTGGAATTTACTGGAAGATTTAGGGCATACAATTACAACGCCAGTTCCATCATTATTCACTTTTAATATTAAAGACGAAAGAATAAAAGGGTTACAAGGATTAAGTTGTTTGGCTAGAATTACGGTTATTCAAGAACCAATGACAAGTTCTAAAATAAGTATTAAACTAAAAAGTAAGAAAAAGAAACCGCCATTGTTAGAGTCTGAAGGTCCTTTATTAGTTACACACTGGGGAATGAGCGGACCAGCGGTTTTAAAATTATCTGCTTGGGGAGCTAAAATCTTGAGCGAATACAATTATAAGTTTAAGATAAAAGTAAATTGGGTGCCAGAATATTACGAGGGAGCTATTATACCCTATTTGTTAGAAGTTAAAGATGTAGAAACTAAAAAGACTGTGCTAAGAACAAATGCAATGGATGAAATGCCCAGACGTTTGTGGATAAAATTGGTGAAAGCAGCAGGAATTACTGAGAAGACTAAATGGGCAGATATTACAAAGAAACAATTGCAAGACCTTTCATTGCAATTAACAAATTCTGAATTTAATGTAGAAGGGAAAAGTACTTTTAAAGAAGAATTTGTAACTGCTGGTGGAGTAGATTTAAGAGAAATAAACTTTAAAACATACGAAAGTAAAATATATCCTAATTTATATTTTGCAGGCGAAGTAACAAATGTAGATGCTATAACAGGAGGGTTTAATTTTCAGAATGCATGGACAGGAGCTTATATAGCTGCTAAAGCAATAGCCAGAAGTTAAAATTATGGTTACTTATATAGCATTTTTAAGAGGCATTAATGTAAGTGGTCAAAAGAAAATAAAAATGGCCAATTTACAAGCTATGCTAAAAGATATGGGATTTAAAGAAGTACTTACCTATATACAAAGTGGAAATATAGTTTTTAAAACAGATAAAGACATAAAAATTAGTTTGTTAGAAAAAAATGTTGAGCAAGAAATTTTAAAAATTTTTGGTTTTAATGTAGCGGTTTTAGTAAAAACAAAAGAAGCTATAGAAGCTATTTTAGTTAATAATCCTTATTCCCAAACAGAAGAGAAGAAACGCTACTTTGTGTTGTTAAAAGAAGCGGCTGATAAAGATTTGGTAGCTAGTTTAATGAAAGAAACATACGAGAACGAAACTTTTTTAATTACAGATACGTGTATTTATTTAAACTGTAATCAAGGGTACGGTAAAGCAAAGTGTAATAATAATTTTTTTGAGCGCAAACTAAAAGTTACTGCAACAACTAGGAATTTTAAAACAATGCATAAGATGTTCGTATTGGCAGAAGGTTAAAACCTTTTACCAATACGAATAAAACTTATTTTACTTTTTTGTAAATAAATGAAATTATAAAAGCCATAACAGTGTAAAAAAGAATATAAATAAGACCATTTACCAAGGCTCCAGTCATGTCTAAAAAGTTAGAAGTAGCATAGTTAATAAGTCCGTTTCCAAATCCAACAAAAATACCAATTAATACACCGTATTGTAATGCACTATTAGAGGTGTTGCTTGTAGCAATCCATTTGCCATAGATGGTAGATAAAATAAAAGCTTGTATAAAACAGCCCAATGCTAAAATACCAAACTCGGGTACTTCTTTGCCCATACCAACGGCAGAACCTAAATGATTATTCATAAAATCGTCAGCTAAAATACCCCAAAGAAGATAGCCTCCCATAAACGACCATATACCAGCAATAATTGTAGAAATTAAATTAGTTTTTGTGAACATAATCTTTGTTTTTATTGGTTATCATTATAAAAATACAAAAAGTTACACAAACTTATTGGGTGTATGTATTTGATTATGTTGTTGTTAGGTTGTTGTTAGGTTGTTTTGATGTTTAGTTTAATTCCCAAATTTTATAATTTAAAATAGTAGCAAAGCATACCCATAGTAAATAAGGAATAAGTAAGTAACTCGCAGTTTTATTTACAACTTTAAACCATTTAATAGTAAATAAGATAAATACTAACAGCGTTAATATAACAAGTAAACCCCAAAAAGGATTTTTAAAACCAAAAAATACAATACTCCACAAGGCGTTAAAAAGTAACTGAAATCCAAAATGATATAATGCAGTTTTTACCCAAATATGGTGAAAACCTTTAGACCATACCAAACCAGCAGCAACACCCATCATAACATATAAAACAGTCCAAACAGGAGCAAAAATCCAATTGGGAGGGTTAAAACTAGGCTTGTTTAGTGTTACATACCAATCTGTTACAGAGCTTTGTGTAGCAAAACCAGATAAAAATCCAATTAGTAAACATATACTAACAGAAATAGCGATATAAATAATCTTTTTTTTCAAAGTAAAATAGTATTAGAACTAAAATAGCAATTTTATTAATAATGAACGAATATATAATTGCTTCAATTTGTATAGCAGCAATAATTTATAAATAAACTATCTAAGGTATCTGTATAAATATGTATCTCTTAGCAAATGGCAATACTAAGACAACTAAACTAAAATTAAATATATTTTTAAAAACTATCTTTGCGTAAATTACAGTATAAAATGATTGAAAAAGACTTTATCCCTTCACCATATCAACATCAAATAGAAGAAGGAAAAGTAATATGGAAATCTCCTAGTAATATTGCTTTGGTAAAATACTGGGGAAAAAAAGAAAATCAGATTCCCTCGAACCCATCTATTAGTTTTACCTTAGATGCCTGTGCAACCACTACAGCAATTTCATATAAGAGGTTGGCTAAAGCACAAGAAACTTTTTCTTTTCATTTACTTTTTGAAGGAAAGCCTAAAGAAGATTTTAAACCTAAAATAAATACATTTTTTAAGAGGGTAGAAAAATACCTTCCTTTTTTAAAGAATTACCATTTTATAATAGAAACTTCCAATTCTTTTCCACATAGCAGTGGTATAGCCTCATCTGCCAGCGGAATGTCTGCTTTGGCATTAGGGTTAATGAGTTTAGAAAAGCAATTAAACCCGGCTATGGAGGCATCTTTTTTTTATAAAAAGGCATCTTTCTTGGCGCGTTTAGGTTCTGGTAGTGCTTGTAGAAGCATACAAGGAACAATTATGCAATGGGGGCAACATGTAGCAACAGAAAATAGTTCAGATTTGTTTGCCATAAAACCTTCTTATAAAGTACACGGTATATTTAAAAACTATCATGATACCATATTACTAGTAGACAAAGGTCAAAAACAGGTTAGTAGCACAGTAGGTCATAATTTAATGCATGGGCATCCTTTTGCAGAAGAGCGTTTTAAACAAGCACATAAAAATTTATCGGCATTAAAAACTGTTTTAGAAGATGGAGATTTAGATAGTTTTATAAAAATTGTAGAAAGCGAGGCACTTACTTTACATGCCATGATGATGACGAGTTTGCCCTATTTTATCTTAATGAAACCCAATACACTAGAAATAATTAATAAAATATGGGCTTTTAGAGAGGCTTCTAAAACACATATCTGTTTTACTTTAGATGCAGGTGCAAATGTGCATATTCTGTACCCAGAACAAGAAAAAGAGGAAGTATATCAATTTATTAAGAATGAGTTAGTTGTGTATTGTGAAAACGGACAGTATATTTGTGATAGAATTGGTATAGGGGCAAAGCAATTAATAAGCAAAGTAGAATAATTTATATATGATTATTACGTTGTTTATAAACGAATAAAGAAGTACATAAGCTAAAAGTTTTTCTAGTATAAAAACTATTGTTTACTTTTATTAGTAATTTTATTAAACAAACCAGTGAAAGGACCATTATTTTACTCTAAAATTCTTCTCTTTGGAGAATACGGAATCATAAAAGATTCTAAAGGGCTTTCTATACCTTATAATTTTTTTAAAGGAGCTTTAAAATCTGATGATGTTAATTCAGAAGATGCTAAAAAATCTAATGATAGTTTACAACGTTTTGCTACATATTTAAAAGAATTACAAGAAAAAGAACCAACACTAGTTTCTTTTGATATAGTTGCTTTAAAAGCAGACGTATCCAATGGTATGTATTTCGATAGTTCTATTCCTCAGGGGTATGGAGTAGGTAGTAGTGGTGCTTTAGTAGCTGCTATTTATGACAAATATGTAATTGATAAAATTACAATTTTAGAAAATTTAACAAGAGAAAAATTATTAAAGCTAAAAACTATTTTTGGCAAAATGGAATCTTTCTTTCACGGAAAATCTTCTGGTTTAGATCCATTAAATAGTTATTTAAGTTTACCAATTCTTATTAATTCTAGTGAAAATATAGAATCTACAAGTATACCTTCTCAGAATAATTTGGGAACAGGAGCAGTATTTTTATTAGATAGTGGTATTACAGGAGATACAGCACCTATGGTTCAGCTTTTTATGGAAAAAATGAAGCAAGAAGGCTTTAGAACTATGTTAAAAAATCAATTTATTAAGCATACAGATGCTTGTGTAGAAGATTTTATTAGTGGTAATGTGAAATCGCTTTTTGGAAACTTAAAACAACTTTCCCATGTAGTTTTAGATAATTTTAAACCTATGATTCCTGCTAAATTTCATAAGTTATGGAAACAAGGTATAGATACTAATGATTATTATTTAAAATTGTGTGGCTCTGGAGGTGGAGGTTATATTTTAGGATTTACACAAGATATAGAGAAAGCAAAAAAAGCATTAAAAGACTATAATTTAGAAGTAGTTTACAATTTCTGATAATTTTTACGGAATGCTTACGAGAAAAAACAAACTCCTACTATTAAAGTTTTTGAGTCTGTTTTCTGTAGTTAGAGGCTATAATATATTAATGATAGCCTTAGCTCAGTATTTGGCATCAATCTATATTTTAGCACCCAATTTACCCCTTAGGAGTGTAGTTTTAGACCTTAATTTATTTGTTTTAGTAGCGGCATCTGCATTAGTAATTGCTGGGGGCTATATTATTAATAATTTCTACGATGCCGAGAAAGATTTAATAAATAAGCCAACTAAAACAATGATAGATAAGCTGGTGAGTCAGCAAACAAAATTAACCACTTATTTTGTGTTAAATTTTATAGCTGTTTTTTTAGCAAGCTATGTGTCATTTAAAGCAGTATTATTTTTTTCAGCATATATCTTCGGAATTTGGTTTTACTCGCACAAACTAAAGAAAGTTCCTTTTATAGGAAATTTTTTTTCAGCACTATTAGCAATAGCTCCCTTTTTTGTGATTTTTGTGTATTACAAGAACTTTGATACCGTAATTTTTGTACACGCTATTTTTCTTTTTTTATTGATTTTAGCAAGAGAATTAATAAAAGACTTAGAAAATATAGCTGGCGATATGGCACAAGGCTATAAAACTATTCCCATATTATACGGTATAAAATATTCTAAAATATGTATTGGAGTTTTAGTAGTATTTACGCTTGTTCCTTCATTATTACTAATTAATTATTTTGATGTAGGTTATATGTATCTGTATTTTATAGGTTGTATATTTTTATTAATAACATTTTTAGTCTTGCTATATAAGTCTACTAAAAAAAAGCACTACGTATGGCTGCATAATATTTTAAAAATTATCATTATAGTTGGCGTTTTTAGTATCTTGTTAATTGATGTTAATTTGGTAATAAATAGGATTTTTTAGATGGAAAATGAATTGAAAGTAGCGCTGGCTCAAATTGCTCCAGTATGGTTAAATAAAGAAGAAACTATAAAAAAAATAATTATTTCTATTAAAGAAGCCGCATCAAATAAATCAGAGCTTGTTATTTTTGGAGAAGCTTTATTACCAGGTTATCCGTTTTGGTTAGCACATACAGAAGGAGCTAAGTGGAATTTAAAAGTAAATAAAGAAATACATGCGCATTACGTTAGAAATTCAATTCAGATAGAAGCAGGAGAATTAAATACCATTTGTACCCTTGCTAAGGAAAATAAAATAGCCATATACTTAGGTATTATGGAACGCCCAAAAGATAGAGGCGGACATAGTATTTATTGTTCTTTGGTATATATAAATGCGGAAGGAGAAATAAAGTCTGTACATAGAAAATTACAACCTACTTATGATGAAAGGTTAACATGGGCTCCTGGAGATGGTAACGGATTAAAAGTACATTCGCTTAAACAATTTACGGTTGGCGGACTTAATTGTTGGGAAAACTGGATGCCTTTACCAAGAGCGGCATTGTACGGACTTGGAGAAAATTTACATATAGCAGTTTGGCCAGGGAGCGATTATAATACCAAAGATATTACTAGGTTTATAGCAAGAGAATCTCGCAGTTTTGTAATATCTGTTTCCTCGCTAATGAAAAAAGCAGATTTCCCAGAAGACACCCCGCATTTATCTAAGATATTAGAAGAAGCCCCAGACATTTTAACAAACGGAGGTTCTTGTATTGCAGGGCCAAATGGCGAATGGTTGGTAAAACCTGTGATAGATAAAGAAGGACTTATTTATTGCACATTAGATTTTAATAGGGTATATGAAGAACGTCAAAATTTTGATGCTGTAGGACATTATTCAAGGCCAGATGTAACTAAGCTTATTGTAAATAGAGAAAGGCAATCTACGGTAGATTTTAAAGATTAATTTTATTGGTATTGCCCCATTGCAATTTGCTACCTTTGCGTAAAATTTTTAAGCATGGCAAGGTCAGACGATAAAGGAAAAAAAACACCCGGAAAAACAGCAGGAGGATTTAAGAAGCAGAGTTATTCTAGAACAGGTGCTCCTAAGAAAGGTGCTGCATTTAAAAAGAATACAACACCACAAAAACCATCGGACCCTAATTTAATTCGATTAAACAAATATGTAGCCAACTCTGGCGTATGTTCGCGTAGAGAAGCAGATGTTTATATACAAGCAGGTAGTGTAACCGTAAATGGTAAAGCAATTACCGAAATGGGTTATAAAGTAAAGCTAGAAGATGTTGTTAAGTTCGATGGTAGGCTTTTAAACCCAGAGAAAAAAGAATATATAGTTTTAAATAAGCCTAAAGACTTTAGCACAACTACGAGCGATGAAAGAGGTAGACGTACAGCAATGAGTTTGGTAAGTAATGCTTCTAAAGCAAAATTAGAGCCTGTAGGTCGTTTAGATAAAAATGCTACAGGATTATTATTGTTTACCAATGATAAAACAATGATGAGTAAGTTGGCAAAGGCTAAAAACGGACTTAGAAAAATATACCATGTAGAATTAAGTAAGATTCTAAAGTTCGAGGATTTACAAAAAATAAAAGATGGGGTTACTATAGACGATGTATTGGTACGAGTGGCAGATATAAGCTATATAGATAATTCTCCTAAAAAAGAAATAGGGGTAGAAATACGAAGCAATAAAAACCGTATTGTAGAACGTATTTTTGAGAGTTTAGAGTACGATGTGGTAAAAGTAGACCGTGTTGTATATGCAGGCTTAACCAAAAAAGATTTACCACGTGGACATTGGAGACCACTTACCGAACAAGAAGTAATTAACCTAGGGATGATAAAGTAAAATTGAGTAAAATAATAAAATATATTAATGCTAAACCTCACATAGTTTTGTGGAGTTTAGCATTTGTTTTTTTAGCATATTCGGTATACTGCCAATTTTATTTTCCAGAATCTTCTTTAGATATAAATGTACACGATACTTATTTCGTAATTAGCCATGTACATTTTTTTCAATTGCCTGTTATTTGGTTTGGATTATGCGGATTAGCTTATTGGGTATTATTTAAGTTTAAGATAAAATTGATAAACTGGTTAACGATTACCCATTTAGTATTGACCTTTTTGTTGTTTGTAGCAGTATTATTTCCTAATTTGTTTACAATAGTAGATAGTAGGTTTGATGGTAATAATTATCCGATTGCATTATATAAATTAGATGAAAATTCCGTGGTAATGATTGCCGTATTTTTTCTGGGACTAGTTCAGTTAATTTATTTTTTAAATATTTTTATTTCTCTTGTTTGCCGCAGATTAGTTAAGTAAGTTTTTAATTGATGGAGTAATATTTAATTTGAAATAAAGTTTAAATATTGAACTTATTAGGTTAATAAAATATAAAAAATGAAAGATTTTTTTAATAAGCTTAATGTATGGTTTAAAAATCTAATGCTAGATGATGTAGATAAAGAACCAGATGGTTATAGAACAAACCGTAGTACATTTAGAGCTAAAAAAGCCCCTGTTCAAAGAATTAATAACAGATTTAAAGAACAGAAAAAACATAATAGAGCAAGGTAAGATTCATTTTACAAATTTAATTTACCTTCCAAAACAATTTGCGCTTCACTTTTAATACTAATTTTATTATGAGATAAGAGTTCTACTTGCATAAATCCTGTTCTGGCAGAGCATTGAAAAGAATTCATTTTTGTTTTTCCTAATTTATGAGCCCAATAAGGCGTTAAAAAAGTATGTGTGCCACCTGTTACGGGGTCTTCGTTAGTGCCACTCCATGGCCAAAAATACCTAGATTCAAAATCATAATTTTCTTTGTTAGATAAAGCAGTTACTAAAACGCCATTAATAGTATTATGAGAATGGTATAAGGCGTTAAAATCGGGATTTAAATTTTGTAGTCTATTACAATCCTCTATCTCTAGTAACATTATATTCGTTTCCTTATTATATGCACAGTTTATTATCGTGGTTAGCCCCAAAGCTTTAAGCAAAGCATCGGGAACGGTAAAAGGTATAGTGCTATAGCAAGGAAAGGTCATTTGTATAGCCTCGTTTTCTTTTTCAATTTTTAAATCTAAACCTTCTATAGTTTTAAAGTGTAGTTTGTTAAATGCTATATTTCTTGAAAAAAGAACTTTAGCAGCTGCTAAACTGGCATGGCCACATAATGGAATTTCCATTTTAGGAGAAAAATAACGAATAGCAAATTCGTTTTCTTTTAAATGAGATACAAAGGCGGTTTCAGAATGTCCTAATTCTTTAGCAATTGCTTGCATTTTGTTTGCGGATAAGTTTTCAGTAGCAAGGCAAACCCCAGCGGGGTTGCCTTTAAATGCTTCATTGGTAAAAGAATTTACAATATATGTTTTCATATTATTTCTTTTAATGCTTGTTTAAAGGAATTTACAGAACGGTTTATGTCTTCTGTAGTAGTTGCCCAAGAGCAAACACTTACTCGTATTATTTTTTTACCATTCCATAAAGAACCACCTACCCAACATTCTCGTAATTCTTGTATTTTAGACATTGTTTTTTCGGTTATCTCATCGGTGTCGCATGCTATCATTACTTGGTTAAAAGTAACCTGGTTTAGTATAGTAAATCCTTTTATAGTGCTTAGTTCTTGTGAAAATTGTACGGCTCTTTGGTGCATTGTTAAAATCATTTGATCAATACCATTTTTGCCTAAGTATTTAAGAATTGCCCAAAGTTCTACCACCCTAGCGCGTCTAGACATTTCCGGGGTGTAAAATGTACCGTCTCTTTCTTTGCTGGTTATAATATAACTACCAGACATGTGTAAAGCGCTTGTTAAGGCTTCTTTATCCTCACAAAGAACAATACCACTATCGTATGGAGTGTTTAAGGTTTTATGTCCGTCTACTGCCCAAGAATTTGCTTTTTCGGCTCCTTTAGTTAAATATTTTAATTGATCAACAGTACTTGCCCATAAACCAAAAGCACCATCTATATGTACCCAAGCGCCAGCCTTATTTGCTTTGGTGCATATTTTTTCAAAATCATCGTAAGAACCACTATTTACATTCCCTGCTTGTAGTATTAATAGCGTAGTGTTATCCATTTCTGGAATTAAATCGGGAATTATACGTCCATGTTCATCTACATCTACCCATTCAATATTATTTTTCCCAAAACCTAAAAGGCTAATGGCTTTTAATACAGTGGAGTGTGCTTGTTTTCCTGTAATTACTCTAATTTTAGGAGCATTAAAAAGTCCATCTTCATTAATATTCCAGTTTTGGTTTGCTAATAATCGGTACCTAGCAGCTGCCAATCCACAAAAAGTAGCAGTAGAAGTACCACTAACAAAACCAGCTACTGTTCTTGCAGGTAAATTAAAGAGTTGTTTTAGCCATTCTTCTACTACAGTTTCTAATTTAGAACCAATAGGAGACAATACATTCATGGTTGGAGATTGGTCCCAGAATGTAGCTAAATTTTTTGCTGCTAAACCTACAGGTACAGCACTGCCACATACAAAACCAAAATATCTACCTCCTAAATTAGCCACAGTAGCAGGGGAGCCGTAAGTGTGTAATTGTTCTAAAACTATTTCAGCGTTTATAGGGTCTTTTTGTAGTTCCTCATTAAAATACTTTAAATTAGAAATACTTTCTTCTGTAGGGTATACATTGCGCGTAAAAATAGTATTTAAATATTCGTATGCATATTTCTGAGTAGTATCAAATATATTTTTGCTCTCTATATCGGCATACATTTTATCTTGAATAGTGCTATTTTTTTTCATAAATAAATCTGGTATTAATTATGTATTCAAAATTCAATAATAATTTTTAACCATAACAGATTCAGTTTTTGTAATTTTAACCAGTACAGATAAAATACTTTATTGATGAAAAGTGCAACAAAAAGTTTTCTTTATAATAATATTGCTAGTGCTATAGAAGAGCAAATACAAGAAGGGGTATTAAAATTTGGGGATAAATTACCCTCGGTAAGAATACTAAAAAAAGAATATGGGGTAAGTGTAAGTACTGTTTTAGAGGCTTATTATAGATTGGAAGCAAAGAGTCTTATAGAAGCCAGACCTCGTTCTGGTTATTATGTGGTGTATACAGAAACTCAATCGTTTAGAAGCCCAATAAAAACAGCGCCAAAGCCTGAACCCGTATTAAAAGATGTTACCGAAATTATTATTGATTTTTATCAAAGATTGAATGATAAAAACCTTGTAAATTTATCTTTAGGTATACCTTCCCCTGAGTTAATACCTGTAGCAAAACTGAATAAAACCATTAACGAAACTGTTAGTAAACTTCCAGACGGAGGTAGTTATTATGATACTATTCAGGGGAGTATAAATCTAAGAAGACAAATAGCGCAAAGAACATTATTATGGGGAGGTAAGCTTAAAGAAGATGATATTGTAACTACTACGGGCTGTACAAGTGCATTATCACTAGCTTTAATGGCAACAACCAAAGCAGGGGATACTATTATAGTAGAAAGCCCTGTTTTTTTTGGAATATTACAATTAGCCAATGCCTTAGGACTTAAAGTATTAGAGTTACCCACAGATGCTACTACAGGAATAGATATACAGGCCTTAAAAAAAGTAATAGTCAAACAAGAAATTAATGCTATTATTTTAATGCCCAATTTTAATAATCCGTTAGGTAGTATTATGCCCGATGAGCATAAAAAAGAAATTGTAAACATTATTCAAAAGCATCAAATTCCTTTAATAGAAGATGATATTTATGGTGATGTTTATTTTGGAAAAAAAAGACCTAGTACATGTAGGTATTATGATAATAGTGGTTTGGTAATATGGTTAGGCTCTTTTTCTAAAACCATTGCTGGCGGCTATAGAGTAGGGTGGATTGCCCCAGGGAAATTTTTAGCTGAGGTTTTAAAATTAAAACTATGCTTGTCTTCTTCTTCGCCAACAATTACCCAAGAGGCCATTGCTAATTTTTTAGCCAATGGTAGATACGATTATCATTTAAGAAAGTTACGGCAAACCTATTATACCAATAGCTTAAAATATATTGCAGCTATTGCGGCTTATTTTCCTAAAGATACGCGTGTTAGTAAACCTAAAGGGAGTTTTTTATTGTGGGTAGAGTTAAACTCTATAATAGATGTGAGTTTACTCTATGAAAAGGCATTGGAACAAGGTATTATATTTACTCCAGGGAATATTTTTACTTTACAAGATCAATATAAAAACTGTATGCGATTGAGTTATGGAGCTCCATGGAATGAAAAAATAGAGGAAGCCCTAAAAAAGTTAGGAGGATTAGTAAAAGATATTTGAGAAGCAAATTGTTAAACTTAAATTAGAGGTAGATGAATTACGGTACTTAACGAAAAAAAATATTTTTGTAAGGATATTAAACCTTATAACAGAATTATGTTTGGGT
>CALHVB010000003.1 GCA_938039345.1 uncultured Sediminicola sp. | reverse complement strand
GTTACACCGTATACAGGAAAAAAAGCAAACATTAAAGTACGTGCAATTATAGCATAAACTGCAATCATTGCTTCGCCTCCTAAATTAAAAAGTATGTTATTCATTAATAAATAAATAATACTAACAACTGCTTGCCTAGATAAGGTAACAACACCCAGAGAGCCTATTTCTTTAATAATAGGAAGTTGTAGACTTAAGTGAATAGGTTTTATTTTAAGTTCAGAATTTTTAGAGACAAAAAAGTAGAACACGTATATACAACAAAGTAAATAACCAATAGTTGTTGCCCATGCAGCACCATGCATTCCCCAATCCAATAGATATATAAAAATATAATCCATTAGAAGATTGCCTACAGAAGGTATAATCATGGCAACCATAGCAAATTTGGGTTTGCCTTCGGCCCTAATTACGGTATTACCCATCATACAGAGTGCTAAAAAAGGAACACCGTATAAAACAATGGTATAATAGATTTTTGCAGGTTCAAAGATGCTTCCTTTACCTCCAAAAGCAGGAATTAAATCATCAATATAATACAAGCCTACAGCAACCATTAAAAGGGTTACTATTAAGGTTAAAGTAATTTGATTCCCGAACGTAAATAATGCTTTTTTCTTGTCATTTGCACCTAAAGCTCTAGAGATTATGCTAGAACCACCTACTCCTATAGCCATACCCAATGCTCCAATAAAGAAAGATACGGGTAATACCACATTAATGGCCGCAATTGCAATAGAGCCAATCCAATTACCAACAAAAATAGAGTCTACTAATACATTTAAAGACATTACCAGAATCCCAATAGAAGCGGGTACAGCTTGTTTTATGAGCAGTTTTCCAATAGGCTCAGCACCTAGTTCTTCTGATGAGACTCTTGCCATTAAACAGGTAAACTATCTTTAGTAAGCCAATGGTTAACCCATTTGCCCATAACAGCTACCCATGCATCGTCATCGTTAAGACATGGAATATGTTTATAGTTTTCACCACCAGCCTCTTCAAATTGTTCTTTTCCTTCCATAGCAATTTCTTCTAATGTCTCTAAACAATCAGAAACAAAAGCAGGCGTAATAACGGCTAAGCGTTTTTTTCCTTCTTTAGCTAAACGTTCAAACTCAAAATCGGTATAAGGTTTTAACCAAGGATCGTTTGGTAATCTAGACTGAAAAGAGGAACTCACTTTTTCTTCGGGTAAATTTAAATATGCTTTTACCAATTCTGTAGTATCGTAAACTTGGTGTCTATAACAAGTATTATGTGCTACCGAGTTTATGTTACAACAGCTACCATCTATCTTACAATGAAATTTAGTAGGGTCACTCTTTTTAACATGGCGTTCTGGAATACCATGGTATGAAAATAAAATATGATCGTATTCAAAATCTTTTAGTTCTTCAGCTATTTTTTCTGAAAGTACTTTTATATAATCTGGATTTTTATAAAAAGCAGGCAAGGTAGTAATGCTCATTTCAGGAAAATGCTTTTCTTTTTCCTCCATTACTTTTACCACTACTGTTTCATATGAAGACATTGCATAGTGTGGGTATAAAGGCACTAATAAAACTTCATCTACGCCTTTTTCTTTTAATTCTTGTAATGCTTTTTTTGTGGTCATAGAGCCATAACGCATACCTAAAGCTACAGGCATTTCTGTTTGTAATTTTAGTTTCTCCTGAAAACGCTCAGATATCACCACTAAAGGCGAACCTTCATCCCACCATATTTTTTTATAAGCTTCAGCAGATTTTTTAGGTCTTGTTTGTAGAATAATACCGCGTACTATTATATTTCTGAGCCAATTAGGGACGTCTATAACACGTTCGTCCATTAAAAACTCATCTAAATATGGTTTTACATCTTTGGCAGTAGGGCTGTCTGGCGACCCTAAATTCATTAATAATACTCCTTTCATTCTTGCAATTTTTAGCCTATAATTAATAATAAGCTTTAATAACTTATTTTTATAGGTGTTAGCTTGGTAATTTTCTTTTCTGAAAGCAAAAATACTACATGTGAGCAAATTACGTTTAAATAAGCAGTTGCTTTTTTGATATTACTATAGATAGTATTGATTTAATGAAGTATTCTTTGTTAGAGGCTAATAAAACTATGTGTTAAATACAGTGTTAATTTTTCTTTAAGTTTTTTCAGTTTCATTTTTTTTGAGACTTTTATTCTAAAATATGATTGTGTGAAGAATTACTATATTTTTTTATTGTTATTTCTTTCTTTTATTAGCTTTTCTCAAGAAAAAAATAGCTTATTATGGGAAATTTCTGGAAATGGTCTAGAACATAGCTCGTATCTCTATGGAACCATGCATGTAAGTAAAAAAATAGCTTTTAGACTAGATGATGTTTTTTATGATGCGCTTAACAACAGTGATATTATAGCTTTAGAATCTGACCCAAACACTTGGCTAGAAGAAGATGGTATGGCTGCCAATAAAAATATACGAAATAGATTTCCTGTTAAAGGCTTTTACAAATATCCTTTTGTAATGAAAAACCCTAAGAAAGAAATGATAGGAGCCTATATTTCTTTTGAAGACCGGTTAATAAATAATATACTATACCGTACCAACCCAATGTCTCAGGATTTTGAAGAAGAAACATATTTAGATATGTTTATTTATCAGGCAGGGAAAAAGTACAGTAAACCAATAGTAGCATTAGAAGATTTAGAAGAATCTTCGGCTTTAGTAGGGAGAGCAGGTTTAAATGCTATGAGGAAGAAGCCAGCAGAATGGTTGCAAAAGAAAATGCAAGAAGAAGACCCAATGTTGTTATTGCAAAATGCATATAGAGAACGTAATATTAACTTGTTAGATTCTATAGATCAGGGAATGTATACCGAGCATTATTTAAAAAATATGCTATACGTACGAAACGAAAACATGGTTCGTAAATTAGATTCTGTTATGCATACAGGAAAGGTTTTCACCGGCATAGGTGCAGCACATTTGCCTGGTGAACAAGGTGTAATTTCTTTATTGCGTAAAAAGGGGTACAAGGTAACACCGTTAACTTCTAGAGCTACAAGTAGAGGGGATAAGCTTAAAGCTCAATTTACATCTAAGCTTAAAGAAAATACTTATGAGTATTATTCGGTAGATGATAATGTTTTTAGCCTTTTATTACCCAATAAATTATACCCAATAGTAGAATATATTAACACCACTTACATTTCTCCAAATTTAGCTAACGGAAGCTATTTTATGGTGAATAGAATTCCTATGTTTTCATTTTTAAAGAAAGAAGATGTCTATACAATTAAAGATATAGATGAGTTGCTTTTTGAAAATATACCAGGAGAAATTATAGAGAAAACAAGTATTGTAAATAATGGATACAAAGGAATAGATATTAAAAATAAATTAAAGAATGGAGATTACCAACGTTACCATATTTATTTAACTCCGCTAGAAATATTAATTTTTAAAATGGGAGGAGAAGGAAATTATGTTACCAAACATTCAGATACCATTTTTAATAGCTTAAAATTTAAACTAATAGTTCCTAAAAAAGAAATAATAGCTTCTGGATACGGAGATTTTGAAATAGAAATGCCATCGCAACATACTTTTTCTAATAAAAACAGAAATGGGAGTAGAGTTATAGAAGGGTACGATAAAGAAACCGACACCTATTATTTTTTGCGAAAAGTAAGATTAAACGATTTTAATTTTATAGAAGAAGATGCATTTGAGTTAAAACAAATACAAAA
>CALHVB010000002.1 GCA_938039345.1 uncultured Sediminicola sp. | reverse complement strand
GAGTCTATTTGTTTTCGAAAGTATGAAAAATATTTAATTTTTAGGGAAATCAAATATTTTTTGGAGTAAAGTATAAGGAATAAAAAAACCCTTGAAAATCGTAAGATTAACAAGGGTTTTGTACTCGAGATGGGACTTGAACCCATACGGACTAATGTCCATTGGATTTTAAGTCCAACGTGTCTACCAATTCCACCACTCGAGCGTGGATTTTTATATGAGCGAAAAAAGGGATTCGAACCCTCGACCTCCACCTTGGCAAGGTGATGCTCTACCCCTGAGCTACTTTCGCAAAAAGTTTAAGAACATTATCTTCTTTTCAGAAGAAGCATCTTATTTGCTGATGCGGGTGCAAATTTAATACAATTCTATAAATCACAAAGAAAAAATAGAAAAAGATTTAAGCTTTTTTTGTTTTTGTGAGTAAGCGCTTAATTTCATTTAATTTCATTAAAGCTTCTACAGGTGTTAATGTGTTGATATCTAAGTCTATAATTTCTTCTTTTACTTGTTCTAGTAAAGGGTCGTCTAAATTAAAAAAACTTAGTTGCATTTCGTTTTGTGCAGATTGTAGCTTGTCTGTTAGTTCTTCACTGGAATGCGATTTTTCTAATTTCTGTAATATTTTATTGGCTTTATGTATTACCTGCTGTGGCATTCCGGCCATTTTTGCTACGTGTATACCAAAACTGTGTTCGCTACCACCAGGAGTAAGCTTTCTTAAGAATAAAACATTGTCTTTTAATTCTTTTACAGAAACGTTATAGTTTTTAATACGTTCAAAAGTAGTTGCCATTTCGTTAATCTCATGATAATGGGTAGCAAATAGTGTTTTTGCTTTGGCTGGGTGTTCGTGTAAGTATTCAGAAATTGCCCAAGCAATAGAAATACCATCGTAAGTACTGGTGCCTCGTCCAATTTCATCTAATAAAACTAAGCTACGTTCCGATAAATTATTTAATATAGATGCTGTTTCGTTCATTTCTACCATAAAAGTAGACTCTCCCATAGAAATATTATCGCTAGCACCAACACGGGTAAATATTTTATCTACAAAGCCAATTTTAGCACTCTCTGCAGGGACAAAACTTCCCATTTGGGCTAAAAGAACAATTAAAGCTGTTTGTCTAAGAATAGCAGATTTACCACTCATGTTAGGCCCCGTAATCATAATAATTTGTTGTTCTTCTCTATTTAATACTACATCATTAGCAATATAAGCTTCTCCAATAGGCAATTGTTTTTCTATTACAGGATGGCGACCGTTTTTTATATTAATTTCAGTACTATCATTTAAAGTTGGGGCAACATAGTTATTCTGTTTTGCTAGTTGTGTAAAACCGCAAAGACAATCTAACTGAGCAATTAACTGTGCATTGTTTTGAACCGTAGTTATGTATTCTTGCATCCAAACAATAAGCTGAGAAAATAGTTGTTGTTCCAAAATACTAATACGTTCCTCTGCTCCTAAAATTTTACCCTCGTATTCTTTTAGTTCTTCTGTAATATAACGTTCTGCATTTACAAGCGTTTGTTTGCGAATCCAATCCTCAGGAACCTTGTCTTTATGGGTGTTTCTAACTTCTATATAATATCCAAATACATTGTTAGATGCTATTTTTAAAGAACTAATACCAGTGCGTTCGGTTTCTCTCTCTAGCATTTTATTTAGATAGTCTTTTCCAGAGAATGCTAAACCTCGTAGTTCATCTAATTCTTCGGAGTAGCCTTCTGCAATGGTAGTGCCTTTTAAAATATTTACAGGAGCTTCCTCGTGTACCATTTCTTTAATTTTGGCACGTAACAAATCGCAGGAGTGTAATTGGTCTCCAATACCTTTTAAAGCCTCGTTAGGACTTTGCGATGTAAGTTGTTTTATGGGGACAACTGCTTCTAAAGAATTTTTTAATTGAATAACTTCTTTAGGGCTTATTTTACCTGTAGCTATTTTAGAAATTAAACGTTCTAAATCTCCAATTTGTTTAATCCACTGCTGTAATTTTTGCAGGGTAGTATCCTCCTTAAACAAATGAGAAATAACCTGATGTCTTCTTTTTATTTTTTCAACATTTTTTAGCGGAAGAGCTAACCATCTTTTTAATAAACGCCCTCCCATAGGAGAAATAGTTTTATCTATAACATCTAAAAGTGTAACGGCATTTAAATTGTTAGAATGGTATAGTTCTAGGTTTTTAATGGTAAACCTATCCATCCAAATATATTCTTCCTCAGCAATACGCTGTAAAGTATTTATATGTTGTAGTTGTTTGTGTTGCGTTTCGGATAAATAATGCAATACAACACCAGAAGCAATAATACCATGTTGCAAATGGTCTACTCCAAAACCTTTTAAAGTATTTGTTTTAAAATGTTGTGTAAGCGTTTCTTGAGCGTAATCTTCTTGAAACACCCAATCTTCCATAAAAAAAGCATGAAACTGACTTCCGAAAGTCTGTATAAATTCTTTTTTATGCGATTTAGATACTAAAATTTCATTAGGGGCAAAGTTTTGTAGCAATTTATCTATCTGCTCTTCATTACCTTCAGAAGTTAAAAACTCTCCAGTAGAAATATCAACAAAAGCAACACCTAAACGTTTTCTACCAAAATGTACAGCACATAGAAAATTATTGGTTTTAGCGCTAAGAATATCATCATTTAAAGCAACGCCAGGAGTTACTAATTCTGTAACGCCTCTTTTTACAATAGTTTTGGTTTGTTTAGGGTCTTCTAACTGGTCGCAAATGGCTACTCGCTGTCCTGATTTTACTAATTTGGGTAAATAAGTGTTTAAAGAATGATGTGGAAAACCAGCCAATTCTGTTTTTTCGCCACCATTATTTCGGTGGGTTAAAATTATACCTAGAATCTTAGAGGTTTTTATGGCGTCGTCGCCAAAAGTTTCGTAAAAATCACCTACGCGAAACAGCAATAAAGCATCAGGATATTTTGTCTTGATGGTATTGTACTGTTGCATTAAAGGCGTAACCTTTTTTGTTTTTTCTTTCTTTGCCAAAAACTACTTATTTAACTTATTTTTGCATCAATCTTACTGAAAACGAATGTAAGATTTTCCTAAGGGGCTACAAACCATTGTTGATATTTTGGGGATAACTTTTAAAGCCTAAAAGCTCCTGCTCTATTAATTACTAGAATTTAGATTAATGCGAAAATTAGAAAACAGCGAATTACCACGTTTAAATGTAGAAGAATTTAAAGAAGCCCAAAAAATTCCTATTATTATTGTATTAGATAATATTAGAAGTCTTAATAATATTGGTTCGGTATTTAGAACGGCAGATGCTTTTTTAATAGAGAAAATATACCTCTGCGGTATTACTGCAAAACCACCACATAAAGATATTCGTAAAACAGCTTTAGGAGCTACAGATAGTGTAGCTTGGGAATATAAAGAGCATACTATAGAA
This sequence comes from uncultured Sediminicola sp., assembly GCA_938039345.1. The sequence continues at coordinate 738 of CALHVB010000002.1, read as the reverse complement.
TTAATAGAAGAGTTAAAACAAGAAAATTGTGAAATCCTAGCTGTAGAACAAGCAGAAAATGCGGTTATGTTAAATAATTTAGAGGTTGATGCTGCTAAAAAATATGCTTTGGTATTTGGTAATGAGGTAAAAGGAGTTTCACAAGAAGTGGTTTCTGGGGCCGATAAGGTAATAGAGATTCCACAATATGGCACGAAACATTCTTTAAACATATCGGTTAGTGCGGGTATAGTGGTGTGGGATGTATGGACTAAGTTAAAAGGGAATTAAAAATAGTTTTATATTGAAACAGTTAACATTAAAAATAGTATTGCCATTAACGATAATATCGTTTACAATAGTTACAAAATGGTGGTATGTTATTCCTGTGGATGCACCAGATACAATGATGGCTGGTTTTCCATTAATATGGGTAAGCGACGGATGGCATACTTCGATGTCCTTGCAAATATTTTTAATGGAATTTATAATTAACTTTTTAATTTATTTTGTATTCTGGTATTTGCTTATAGCATCTCTCAATAAATATTGGAAAAAGGTAAAAGCTAGAAAAATAATTACAATACCTCTGTTTGTAATAACCATGTTAATAATTGTTTTAACAATTTTTATAGGAAGCATGTCCGATCACGTCTACAAAACAAAAAGGGATATTGATATACAAGTTTTAGATACGGGGTATAAATTCTTTTGGCAACATCATAAGCGTCCTAATTTTAGTGATTATGATGTAGAGAA
>CALHVB010000001.1 GCA_938039345.1 uncultured Sediminicola sp. | reverse complement strand
AATTTTCAATTAATTAATAATAATATTACTTATGATTAAATGAATCTATTATCAAAAATTATAACAAACCTCTCTAGAGAAGAAAAATTAGACTTTATTCAGTATTTAAAGAAAAAGAATAGAAGGGGAGATGTTAAAAATATTCAGTTTTTTAAATTAATAGCAGCAGGAGTGTCTACTAATTTAGATGTAAAAATATATGGTAAGCCAGCAAAGAATACATATCATGCACTAAGTAAAAGGCTTTATGATTCTCTGATAGATTTTATAGCTTCTAAAAGTTTTGATGGCGAAACATCAGAAGAATTAGAAATATTGAAATTGTTGCTTGCCAGTAGAATATTTTTTGAATCTGGAGAGCCCAAAATAGGCTATAAAACACTTGCTAAAGCAGAGAAAAAAGCAAAACAATTAGATTTATATAGCATTCTTAATGAAATTTATCATACCAAAATACAGTACGCACACTTTAATGACACTTTAGTTTTAAAAGAAGTTTTACTAGCTGCTAACAACAATATGGAACTTTTTAATAAAGAATATAAGTTAAATATGGTGTATGCTATGATTAATGAGGAGATGAAGAAAGCTAACAACAAACCCATAGGGGCTATTGTTAAAGATGCTTTTTTAAATTTTGATATTAATATAAATAATACGCTTACTTATAAATCTCTTTATCAAATAATGAGTGTTACTTCTGATGTGGCCAAAGAGCAGAGTAATTATTATGCTATTGCTCCTTTTATGGAAGATGCTTATACAGTACTTCGTAGTAAGCATGGTATAGAGCACAAGCATTTATTTTATCATATAGAAATATTAGACTTATTAGCTATGAATAGCTTTCGAAATAAGCAGTTTGTGGCATCTATGGGCTTTGCAAAGGAAATGGAGCAAGTAATGCTAAAGAGTGACGAGAAGTATTACAATAGATTTTTAGAACAATTAGTAATATTAAAAGCACTTAACTATAATTTTACAGGAGATTATACTAAAGCATTAGAGTTATTGTTAAGCGAACAAAGTAATTCTTTAGATATTAAGTTAATTACTGTAATGTGCCTTTTTCAGCAAAATAAGTATACTAAAGCATATGAAATTTATAAAGAATTAAGGCATAGCGATAATTGGTATATTAAAAAGAAGGGGCGTATTTGGTTGCTTAAAAAGAATATTCTAGAAATATTATTATTAATAGAATTAGATAAGCTAGATCTGGTTTTATTGCGTTTACATAGCTTTAAACGTAAATATGCTTTATTACTTAAGGAGTTAGAAGAAGAAAGAGCTTTAACCTTTGTAAAGCTAATTGAGTATTATTACGATAATCCAAGCAATGTTACTTCATTGGCATTTAAAGAAAAGGTAGAGCGTTCTTTTAATTGGGTAGGAGCGGAACAGGAAGATATATTTGTAATGAGTTTTTATGCTTGGTTAAAAGCAAAAATGGAACAGAAAAACCTATACGAAACTACCTTGCATTTAGTGCAGCAGTAATCTTTATAAGATTTTATGGTATTAAAAACCCCATATATTAGCATGGAGTTTTGTATTAGTTAGTTGCTTGCTACCGTTGCTGGCGGTATAGAAGCATCGTGCTTTTGATAGTAAGTTTCTAAAAGATTCATAATTGCTGTTATTAAATCTTTTGTTTCTAAAAGCAAAGTAAAATATAAGGTTGTGTTTTTAGGACTAGATTCTTCTGTACGCGTTCTGGCAATTTGCTTTTCTATCTTCTGAGAAAGCATATCAAACAGTTCTTGTTTGCTATTAAGGATAGCCCCTATTTTTTCAAAAGAACGGTCTTTAAAAGCTTCTTTAGCATCATTAAAAACAATTTCTAACCTATTATCTATTTCTTTTAATTCTTTTATTTGGTTGTATTTTAATTTTTTGTGATTGTTGTTTACATGCTTGTGGCTAATCTTTGTAATGTATTCTAAAGATTGCGTCATGTCTTGTAAATATCCTAAAATATTAATGTAAAAGTTACTTGCACTTACACTAGCTTCATCCAAGTTTTTAATAAAATAAAAGATATTATCTCTAGATTCATCTACCTCATCAGATAGCTTTACAATTCCTTTTTTATTTTTTTTAAGGAGATCTAAATCTTGTTTAGCAAGACCATTAATAGTATTGGTGTATATTTTATTACTTCTTTTTACAAGGTTAGAAATGTTACTTGCACTTTCTTCTATAACTCCTTGTATAGAGCTACTTTCTGCTTTTCTTAAACTATCTTCAGCTTTTATTTCTTTAGATTTTATACTTTGCTTTTGGTAATTTCTAAATATTAAGAAAAATGCCAATAGTAATAATAGACCTAAAGCTATGCTGCCACCAAAGTGTATACATGTTGCGATGGTTGCAGCTGCAACAAAAGCACTAATTGCTGTAAAAAACCAACCTCCTATTACGTTAAGAACACCGGCAACTCTATATACCGCACTTTCTACTCCCCAGGCTCTATCTGCTAAAGAAGTACCCATAGCCACCATAAATGTAACATAGGTAGTAGATAATGGCAATTTCATAGAAGTAGCTAAAGATATTAAAACGCTGGCAACCATTAAATTTACTGCTGCTCTTACCATATCAAAAGCAGGTTTGTCTTTAATAACTGCTGCTTCGTTTGGTTTTTCGAACTGAACGTTTATTTTTTCTTGTATTGCTGATGGTATAATATTAGAAAAGGCTTCTGAAGCTCTTATGGTAAGTTTTACAATTTGACGCGATAAATAATTAGGTTTAAAACGTTCTTCACCCTCATCTTGTCTAGATAAATCTACACTAGTCTTTAATACATTTTTTGCTTTAGAAGAAAACCAAATAGTTAATACCATTATAATACCTGCTCCCAATAATAATAAAGTAGGTGTTCTAACTGCTTTTGATAAGCCAGACATGTTATATTCTGTAGAAAGTACACCAGAAGCACTCCAGTCTTGGTAAGATTGTAATGCTGTAATTAAAGGTCCTATAAAGTTAACTAAGTCGTTACCAGCAAAAGCCATAGCCAGTGCAAAAGTTCCTAAGAGTATAATTAATTTGTAAATGCTAATTTTAAAAAATGTAGTTATTGCTAAAGAAAATAAAGTCCAGAAAATAAAATTTAATAGTATAAATATTTCGGTTTGCGTACTTATAAATTCTGAAATAGCTGGGTCTAAGATAGAGGCGCTTTTTAAGCCTTTAACAATTATAAAATAAATAATTGCACTAATAGCAATACCTCCAAAAATGGCACCTACCCATTTTGGTTTTTTATCAAACTTAAACGATATTAATAATCTAGATACATATTGTACAAGAGCGCCTATGGTAAAGGCAATTAATACAGATAAAACTATACCTAATATAATCTGTGTTGCTTTGTCTGTATTTATATAGTTTCCTAAGGTTGAAATACTCTCGTCTTGCGCAAAAATTTTAATAATAGCTATGGCAATAGCAGCACCTAGTAACTCAAATACAATAGAAACTGTTGTAGATGTTGGCATTCCTAAGGTATTAAAGAAATCGAGCAGCAAAATATCGGTGATCATTACTGCCATGAAAATGATCATGATTTCGGAAAACACAAAGTTTTCAGGATTAAAAATACCTTTCCTTGCTACTTCCATCATTCCACTAGAAGACATTGCGCCAAAAGCAATACCTATACTAGCTATAATCATTATTGTTTTAAAAGAAACAGCTTTGGATCCAATTGCTGAATTAAGGAAATTAACAGCATCATTACTAACACCTACTATTAAATCTGTTATTGCAAGGATTGCTAAAGCAGCAATCATAAAAACATAAATATTCTCTCCCATTAAACACAAAATATTAGCAAAAGTGGTATTTATAAATGGCACTAAAGTTAATTTAATGTTATGAAATAGAAAAATGAGATTAAAAACAGTATTGCGGACCTTAGTTTTTGTTTTTGGTTATTTTTTATAAAATCCTATAAATACTGCTGACTAAGCATAAATATGTTTAGAAAAAGTTAAGTTTTAATGTAAATAAAAAGTTTATTAAAGGTTAATTTAATGTTGTTATCCTGTAAAATATTATACCATTGAATGCATAGAATTACTATATTTTTTTGCTGGTAGTAATATTAAAAACAAAAAATCCGCTCTTGAGCGGATTTTTTGTTTTGTTCCATTTAATATGGAAAACTATATGTTTTTTATTTTTTCTCTGTAGAAGAAGCTTCGTAAGTTACTACATTACTATCTATATCATTTAAAGATGAAAAATCTTCCATGTTAATAGTTTTTACTTTTAACCCTTCTTTAATTGTAGTAATATTATTTTTTTCTACTATAACAGGAACTTCAATAGTATCGTAACCAATATAGCTAATTACCACCGTATATGCTCCGGCATCTAAATTGTTTATTTCAAAATTTCCGTGAAAATTAGTTTCTGTATTATTAGCAGAACCTTTAAGGTGAACCTGAGCAAACAATATTGGCTCATTGTTCATTTCAATATCAAGAACTTTACCTTTAATGCTCCCTTTGTTTTGAGCAAATAGCGTAGAAGCAGTAAATAGTAAACAAATAATAAATATTTTTTTCATTTCTTAGAGTACTCTAATTTTATTGCAAATTAAAGACCTTAATGTAAACATAAGGTTATCTAAAAGTTAAAAGTTATAGCGTGTTTTTTTGTTGTTGCTATTGCTGATTTTTTTTCGTGAATATTAGTTTTAAAAGTGAATAATGTATCTTGCATTTTATATTTAAGATGCTATGAATTGGGAGCAATTATTATCCTTAAAACGCCAAGGAGATACACATAAAAGATTACGTAAAGAACAAGATGAAACTCGTTTGGGTTTTGAGGTTGATTATGACCGAATTATTTTTTCTTCTGCTTTTAGGAGTTTGCAAGATAAAACACAGGTAATTCCGTTGTCTAAAACAGATTTTGTGCATACTCGTTTAACGCATAGTTTAGAGGTTTCTGTAGTAGGTAGAAGTTTAGGGCGTATAGCTGGTAAAAAAATATTAGAGAAGCATCCTTATTTAAGTGAAACACACGGTTATACTTTTAATGATTTTGGCGCTATAGTTGCAGCAGCAGCATTATCTCATGATATTGGAAACCCACCTTTTGGGCATAGTGGAGAAAAAGCTATTGGAGAATATTTTAAAACCGGGAACGGAAAAAATTATAAAGCACAGCTTACAAAAAAAGAATACCAAGATATTATAGATTTTGAAGGTAACGCAAACGGGTTTAAGATTATGACAGAATCTAGACAAGGCGTAGCCGGAGGTTTGCGATTAAGTTATGGTACATTGGGAGCTTTTATGAAATACCCTAAGGAATCATTACCTAAAAAAGCAACCAAGCATATAGCAGATAAAAAGTTTGGTTTTTTTCAGTCCGAAAAAGCATTTTTTAATGAGGTTGCAGAAGAATTAGGTTTGGTGCAGACTAGAAAAGGAGAAGATATAAGCTTTTCTAGGCATCCGCTTACGTATTTAGTAGAAGCAGCAGATGATATTTGCTATACTATAATAGATTTTGAAGATGGTATTAATTTAGGTCTAATACCAGAAGATTATGCTTTAGAATATTTAATTAAATTGGTAAAAAATAGCATTAATACAAAGAAGTATAATGCTATGGCTTATAAAGAAGATAGGTTAAGCTACTTAAGAGCCTTAGCAATTAATACACTGTTAATGGATGCTGTTAATGTTTTTATAGCAAACGAAGAAGCTATTTTAGCAGGTACGTTTGATGTTTCTCTTTTAGATAAAAGCGCATACAAGGCACAAATAGTAGATATTATACAGTTAAGTGTAGCAAAAGTATATCAGTCGCAAGAAGTAATAGAAAAAGAAATAGCAGGCTATAAAATTATATCGGATATATTAGATGTATATACTAATGCTTTGGTACGTAAAAAAGAAGGAAATGCTTCTAATTACGATGTGTTGTTAATACGAACACTTCCAGAATTTTATCAGAATACAGCAACAACATTGTATACAATTTTATTAAATACATGTTGCTACGTAGCTAGTTTATCTGATAGTGCAGCGGTTCATATTCACAATAAAATTATGGGAAAACAACTTTAAACATTTGTTTTTAAGCATTTAGCCATTTTTTAAATTCTGCGGCTTTATTTTTTCCAATGATAATTTCCTTGTCAAAGGAATCGTTTAATTTAATTTTTAATTGACTATTTCCGTATTTTAAAATTTCATTAATTCCTTTAACAGATACAATAGATTGTCTGTTAGCTCTAAAAAATAGTAGGGGGTCTAAGCTTTTATAGAGTTCGTCTAAGCTAGAATTACTTGGGTATTTTTTACCGTTTAAGCAATATATCCAATTTACAGTATTTTCAGTATCAATAAAAATAACCTGATCTACCTTTATAGTAACTAGTTTATCTTTAGAATAGGTAAGTAGTCTGTTTTTAATCTTATTAGATTCGTCACTTGTTGTTTTAAT